>MTMT01000003.1 GCA_002010195.1 Archaeoglobus sp. JdFR-32 | reverse complement strand
TTTTTTTAAGATTCTCAATCGAGATAGCCAAGAGCCCTTAACCTCTCCTTAACTTTCTCCTCCTCTTCCTCGGTAAACACCTCTTCCTCCTCTTCTTCAAGGCTCTCTATAACCTCCCTAAGGACATAAGTTACATACTCATCCACTGATTCGAATTCAGTCTCGCCTATCCTTTCCTCGATTTTTTTGTAGAGGTCTTCAGGAATCGTGACCGCTTTCCCACTCATACTCTCACCTCAGTTCAGCCCGGTATTTATGTGTTTTCACAGCTATATGGTTTCCGCACCATTACACTTCCGTTTTTTACACTACAACATCCACACTTCCTTAGTACTCCTCACAACCCTCCTGAAATCAGATTTATGCTTTTCATTGCCTCTGAAATAAAATCTTGCTTGCCTCTCCACCATATTTTAATTTCCTTCAAATTCTCGCTACTTCAAAACCTCTCCCGTCGACAGGTACCATAGATACAGATCCAGTTCCCCCGGATACATCCCCACTTTCTCAGCGATCTCGTTAAAAACCTTCTCAATGCGAATGTACTTGGCTTTTGATAGATTCTTGGGCATCTCAACAACACCCGAATTGTGCAAAATTCTAAGAATGTGCCTATCGAGAATTGCATAGTTCAGAAACCCTACATTCCTCAGGAAGTGGCTCGCCTCCTTGTATCCTATCCCTTTCACATTTCTAACCAACCATTCCCTTTTATCGTGCTCTTTCAAGAGTAAATCTTTCAGATTAAGGTATTTTCTTGCTTCAACAATGAACTCCGCTCTCCTATTGTAAAAACGGTATCCAAGCTCCTTCAGTCTTTTTGAGAGGATTTTTCTATCAAGCTTTGAAAAGCCTTCATAGCCCAACTCATTCTGAATTCTTATACCCATTCTCGCGGAAGAGTTTGCGGTCAGTATGCAAAAACAAAGCTCGCTAAACCACTTCTCATTTCCCCTATTTTTCATAGTCAGAAACTCGTTAATCCTCCTCCTAACTCTACTCTCAATTAAGGGTTTCACTAAACCGATTCTTTTGATAAGTTCCTCTAAGCCCTCTTCCGAATCAGCATAAATGGACATAGCGCAAATGTGAGGAAAGAAGAAAGACCTACTCGAGAACCTCCACAATCTCGGCTTTGATTAAACCCCTTCCTCCTCTGTGTTCCGCAAGTGTTCTACCACAGACGAGGCATTTGACATCTATGGACGGATGATCAAAAATAATCTGAAGATTTTCACAATCAGGGCACTTCACCCTTACGAACTTGCTCTTCTTCACACCCATAAGGCTCACCTCAGACGAGTTCAAATCTCTTAACCCTCCATGTTGGTCTATGCTCGGCTTTCTTACACTCTGTACATCTATATCTGATGTTGACTCTCTTGGTCGGCTTATCGCCACCCGGAACTTTACTGAACTTGCCGAGGTTTCCCACCTTTCCTCTTCTTGCCTTTTGCCTGTTAATCCACCTGAGGGAGCTTTGCTTACCTTTGCTTACCTTTTCAACCTCATGAATGGTATGCTTATTACAATACTTGCAGTAAGTTCTCACCTTTTTCGGATATTTCATTCTCTGTTCACCTCTCGGGTTTCTATAGGTTCAACAGCATCAGCCTTAATCAAAGCCTTTGCATTCAATTTGGGGAGTGTAACCACATCTTCCTTACTCAATTTATATGTTTTTCCATCAACACCCTCGAACTCATCAAGATTGGATTTTACCCTCACCACAATGTAATCACTATTAATATAACTTTCCTCAGGCTCAATTTCCCTATTCTCCTTCTCAATTTTCTTGTTCTGAAACACAGAGTCTCTATATTCAGAAAGAATCTGAACAAGATTAAAATATAGCTCTTTTTCTCCTTTGTTAAGGCTTTCAATGTCCTCCGTTCCACCGCAAACCCTTGACCATGCAAGCCTTACAATTTTGCTCGTCCTCGTTTCGAATATCTTCTTCTGTATTCTCCTTATCGTCCTTATGTTGTCATCTATTCTCGCGATTTCAGAGTCACCTGCAGAAAGACGGGACTTTTCAAGTTCCGAAAGCCTATTGTTTATCTTCTCATAAAAATCATCCTCAATTTTTATCAGCTTGTTCCTGTTTTTCTCCAAAAATATGAGCAATTCATCAATGTCCATATCTTGCAATCCCCCTGCAAATGAGGAATACCGCAACATACTCCGGCAGAGTTACTTTCTCACCACCTCTTATCCTGAACTCCTCTCCTCTGAGTGTCAGGTCTAACCTAACATTTGGTGGTATCCTTAATTTAATTTTCTCATCACCAAACACCACCGCATCCCTCAACGGATCGAACTCCTCCAAATCATCAATCTCTATTTCAGTAACCCTGAGCCCGGTTTTTCCGTGAAGGGATCCGGGGAACCTTATCAACCTTTTCACATCCGCTGTAACCGGAGCATCAATGTGGATCGTGTTTCTCGAAATGCACGCGGAGAATATTTTGTTGGCAAGCCTTTGAAAGCCCTCCGACTTGCTTATATCTTCAATTCTCGTGAATTCTATGTTACCTTCTACCAACAGCTTTAGCTTCTCCCTGATTCTTCTTATACTGTTTGCTCTCACCCCTTCTTTTTTCAGTAGCTTGTCAAGTAGATTTCTTTCGATCAGTTTCCCAACAATCTTCAAAAAACACATTCTAACCCTCTCCATCTGGGCACTGTTCGAATCTATCTCTGGAGAATTCAAAGAGATGTAATCCACCAACTCCCTTCTTTCCGGAGATTCAAGCTCTCTGAATCTTTCATCAAAAACATGAATGTGGTAACCTCTTCCTCCAGAAAAAACAACCTTCATTTTCCTCCTGCTAACTCCAAAATCATCCTCAAGGATGCCTATCAATTTAATTATCTCTTTCTTTGCTAATCTCAAGGCAGTCTCCATCGGTGTTCCGGGTTTCAACGGCAAATGATCCGCATCAATGTCAAAAATCAGATCCGCACAGAGCCAACCCTTCTTTTCCATCTCCACCGAGGGGTTCAGATAGCATGCGGAGGAATGATAAACATGTGCGGGAGGGGACTTCACGAGGAAGGACTGAAAAAGCTCCGTAGAGTTGAACGATATGTGCCTCTGCATGAAGAAATCAGGGAGGTTCTCTATGAATACGAAAGCCCACTCCCTCTTTTCAAAGTCGTGAGGCATTTTAAGTTCTGCTTTCGAATAGTACTCCCTGAATCTTCTTATCAAGTAAGCTTTGGTAAGCTCATCCACAGATTGCCTTGGCTGTAACAATATATTATCTTAACTGGTTTGTTCCCTAACTCGTTCCCTACAGAGTTCGAAGCTCAAATGCAAGCACGGATTTTCTCACGACTCCGGTATCTTCGGGCTGGACAATGAAGCATCCCGGATCGATAGCCTTAAGGTCTCCGAAGTAACCGTAAGCTCTCGCCCTACAACCTCCACAGATGTACCGATACTCACAACCTCTACAAGCATAATCTTCCGCGTCTCTGTCCCTCAGAGATTCCAATACCTCATTTTCTTGCCATATCTTCAAAAAACCATCCCTGTAATTTCCACAAACGATGGGCATAAACACACAAGGCGTAATATCTCCGTTTGGCTGAATACCACAGTAAAGTCTTCCAGCACCGCATCCACCGAGGAAGTCAGAGAGTATCAATGCCCCATCAGAAGGCATGCATATATCTGCAAAATGGGTTGGTGAGATCTTGTCCCCTCTCCCTTCAAGAACCTTGCTAACAGCAACTACAGCATAGATAGGAGAGGTTGAGAGGATCTGAACCTTGCTCCGCATCATATTATCGTAAAGAAACTCAAGCAACCATTTTCTTTCACCAGATGATAGGTCTGATGATGCTATGTCTCTCCCCCTCCCCACGGGTATGAAATTAAAAACAATCAGCCTGTAAACACCAAGTTCTTCCGCGAGGGATACCATCTCCGGCACCTCATCCAGATTGTGCTTAGTAACTGTTGTTGCAATACCCGTCTGAATGTCCTTTTTCACACAATTTTTTATGCCCTCTATCGCCCTATCATACGCTCCTCTCACACCTCTAAATTCATCATGGGTCTTTGGATTCACTGCATCAAGGCTGACCTCCACATAATCCACAACACCTTTCAACCTCTCCGCGGTATCTTCATCTATCAGGGTTCCGTTAGTTGCGATACTGACATGAAATCCGAGCGTCTTGGCATGTTCTGCGGTATCCCAGAAGTCCGGATGAATCAAAGGCTCACCACCAGAAAAAGATATCGCCACCACTCCCGCAGAATCAAGCTGATTTACAAGATCGATTTTCTCCTCCAACGAGAGCTCATCCCTCCTCCTTCCAGCATTTGCGTAGCAGTGCTTACACCTAAGATTGCACATGTTTGTAAAGTTCCAGACCACAAGAAAAGGAGAGTACAGTTTTTGGGGAACAGTTATGCCGTATTTCCCAATTCCTGCAATCACATTCGCCAGTCCCCTTCTGTAGTACCTGTTCCTCAAACCCCTTTTCAAAACATCCTCTTCGATATCAAATTTTCTGCCTGCTTTTGAAATTATTTCCGAGAGCATTCGAACCCCTAATTTCTCCCTCAACCCATCAGCAGATTCAACTTCAGCGTAAATTGACAACAACCTCTCTATCTTCTTGGGTGAGGAGAATTTAGATATCAATTTCTTCGCCAAAGGATTCTCAAAAATTTTTCTCAGGTAATATATTACCTCATAAACTTTTACATCATTGGTGGACATCTTCCCACCACCGAATACTATGAATTTTAGACTTATATTTTTTTCTAAAGTAATTCGATATAAAAAAATAAATTATAATAATTCTCTAATAACCAAGAAACTAATTAACAATTGTCTCCAGCTCCTCTGGAGCATTAGCAAAAACTCTCAAATACTCATACTCCGTGAAATGGAGCTTCGCAAGAATTACAAGGATGTGCATCGGATCTCCAAAATCGAATTTCTTCAATTTTTCAAGTCTCTCACACTTTACAACACAATCCTCCGATCCTGCTCTCGCTATCCCAACTCCAAAAAGATTTGAGACTTTTTTATCGATTTTTTCAAGAATACCTATAGCCTTATCAATCCTCATCGGTTCAGGATGCAAATCAAGGAAGAGGATTGTATGAGCTCCTATACTCTGGTTTGCGTGAATAACATCGATTGGAGCTCTTGACACAGTATCGCCATAGGGGTAGCTGACGGTCGCAGACTTCCCAAATTTGTAATTGTGCAACCCGGTAATACCGCAGATAGCACTCACAATGCTGGAGGAATGTATCACCTTTGACTTAACACCACACATCTCCGCCTGAACTCGAATCGAAGAGTGTGTGGTTGCGATCATAGGGTCTCCGGGCACGAGAATTACAACATCTCTATCCTTTGCTTTTTTAACAATCTCGATACTTCTCTCCTCGAGATCCGCTCTCTCAAGAAGATTCACTTTTTTCCCTATCAGCCTCTCCAATTTTTCAATTGTTGTGGAGGGCTTCGAGGTGTAAAATTCCGCATAAATTTCGTCCGAGTTCTTTGCATACTCCAGTCCCCTCAAGCTTATGTCCTTCTCGTCCCAAAGTCCAGTGCCAATGAAGATCAACATGGTTGAATATCTGGTTGAGAGTTTAAAAACGAATCGCAAAAAACTTTTTTACAAAAACTCAAACCATCTTCAGGATGAGCATTCAGGAGCAAATTAAGCAGATCGAGGAAGAGATTAAAAACACACCATATAACAAAGCTACGGAGCACCATATCGGAAGGTTGAAAGCCAAGCTCGCAAGACTTAGGGAGGAGGCGGAGAAGCAGTCCGCAAAGAAAGGACAGGCATTTGCTATAAAGAAGGACGGAGATGCTACAGTCGTTCTTGTTGGCTTTCCATCCGTCGGCAAATCATCTCTCCTGAATGCTCTTACTGGGGCGAAGAGTGAGGTTGGAGTTTACGATTTTACAACTTTAAAGCCCGTCCCGGGTATGCTCGAACACAAAGGTGCAAAAATTCAGCTCATTGATCTTCCCGGAATCGTTGAGGGTGCTTCTAAGGGAAGGGGGAGGGGGAAAGAGATAATATCTGCAGTCAGGAATTCCGATCTTGTTGTTATAATTTCCGATCCCTTCAACCTCCATTCTATCGAAGTCATAAATAGAGAACTCTACAACGGAGGAATCAGACTAAACCAGAAACCTCCTGAAGTTTATGTCAAGAAAAGGGACAGAGGTGGTGTTAAAATAACTTCAACCACCCCACTATCATTGGATGAGCAAACAATCATTGGTGTTTTAAAAGAGTATAAGATTCACAACGCGGAAGTTCTGATAAGAGAGGATGTGACTCTTGACAGGCTCATCGATGGCATATTGAGGAATAGGGTTTACATCCCCGGACTGATAGTAATAAACAAGATTGATCTTTACCAGCCTGAGAACATTCCAGACTCAGCTATACTCGTCTCCGCGGAGAAAAGGATTAACCTCGATCTGCTCACGGAAAAGATATACGAGAAACTCGATTTCATAAGAGTTTATCTAAAACCTCCGGGTGGAAAAGTCGATTTCGATGAACCGTTGATCATACGGAAGGGTATGACTGTAGGAGATGTCTGCCTGAAGCTACATAGGGATATGTACGACAACTTCAGATATGCGAAAGTTAGGGGGAGGTCTGTTAAATTCGATGGGCAGAGGGTTGGCATTGATCATGTACTCGAGGATGGCGACATACTAACGATATACGCATAACGATTTTTACTGGAATTTTAAAAACCCATAAAAATTTAAATAGTTGAAGGGATAAGTTAATCTTGGTGATGAAAAAATGATAGAGATAAAATTGCTAACATCTCCCACATGCCCTTACTGCCCGATGGCGTTGGATGTAGTGAGGAGATTCGTGGAGAAACACAAGGATGTTGTCGCGATGGAGATACCTGTAACAACGGATGAAGGGTTAAAGATCGCAGTGAAATATGGGATAAGAGGGGTTCCTGCACTTATAATCAACGATCAAGCGGTACTCATGGGTGTTCCAAGCATATCCGAGCTTGAGAGCATAGTTGAGAAACTCAAGCCAGCTTAAGTTATCAAAAAAGTTATGCAAAACGATAAAAATATAAGTTTGGAGAAAGTTAAGAGAAAGTTAAAGTCTTATAGATGATAAAAAACGGTTTGAGAGGTGATAAAAATGAAAGAACTAAACGAAAAAAACTTTGAAGATGAAATAAATAAAGATAAGCTCGTAATAGTAGATTTCTGGGCGGAGTGGTGTATGCCCTGCAGAATGCTCGCACCGGTGCTAGAAAAACTCGAGAAGGAGTATGACGGTAAGGTGGAGTTTGCAAAACTGAATACCGATGAGAATCCGGTAATAGCATCAAAATTCGGAATATTCAGCATACCAACGGTCATAATGTTCTACCAAGGGAAGGTCATCAACGCCTTCGTTGGTGCAATGCCGGAAAGTGCGGTAAAGCATGAAATAGAGAAGGCACTGGAGAAAATCAGTGCCTGATTTTTTAAAACTATGAAATCCATTAAAGAGGCAATTGACAGATTGAACTGCAACAATGTCCTCGAATGCTTCTTCGGTCTCAATGAGGCTGACATATCGATTTTCCATACTCTGAGGAAACTTGGGGCCACGAGAATTGAGAAACTAAGCAAGGAAACTGGAAAAAGAGAGAACAGCGTTTACAAATCCCTCCAGAAGATGATGATGGCTGGAATAGTGATTCGAGAGAAAAAAACGATCGAGGATGGTGGATATTACTATGTCTACAGAGCCGAAGATGTTGATAAGATGGCAAGAGAGATGCTGGATCTACTTGAAAGATGGTATAGCAGAATGAAAGAAGTAATCGAAGAATTCATAGAGCTTAACAAGGAAATGGAGGCGAAAACAATCGCATGATTGCGATACTTAACTGTCAGGGCTGCGGTACATGTGATAGAGTTTGCAAGACGGGTGCAATAATTAGGAACGGTTCTAAAGTCGTTAAGATTGACTCCGAGAAGTGTAAGGAATGCTACGATTGTGTTTCTGCATGTCCTTATTCCGCTTTAGTCATAATGGACTGAGATGAAAGTTGATATTTGGAAAATAAAACAGATTATCGGAGAAGACGCCTACACTAATAGAGCTTTGAGTCTGATACTGAGAAGCTCAAAGAATGGATTTATTGAGGTTGATGATCCGGAAATCGCTCTTGTTCTTTGCAACTCAAATCTTGCATTTCCACTGAACTCAATTGGTGATTCCCTCTCATGGAACAGTAGAATAATATCAACAGGGAGATATGAGATGCCCTACATAATAAGGGAACTATTCAATGAAATGAGTCGAAAGGGTAATGCTGATGTCCGAGAGGTGATAACGACTTACTTCAAGAAAATCGGGGAGAGAAGGGGGGAGGACTTCTTTAAAATTTTTGAGAAAATAGTTCATGAGTCAGAGAAAGGACTAATATGTGGGGGAACCATTGCCAAAATTTCCGAAGAGTTTGGAAGAGATGGTGGTGTGGTTATTTCAGAGCTAAAAGGAGCGGGACTAATCAGTCCAGTTTCTGGCTGTGGAAACTCCTTCCTGAAATACGGAAAGAAATTCGAGTCTCCTGTATATCAAACCAATAAACTCTTAGCTGAGATTTTCATGAATTTTACGAACGATGATGAGACTATCACAACCAGAGGCAAAAAGAGCAAAAAGAAAAAATTAGATTAATCCCGCCCTCTGCAGGAGCAGTATATCCTCGGTCTCTAACTTCTCTCCTCTCCTGAACATCTCATAAACTTCTCTTGCCTTTCTCAAGAGTTCTTCTTTCTCTTTGTCTACTCTACTCTTGGCTTGTTTGGCTTTCAAAGCCTTTATAACTTTTTCGAGGTCTTTCAAGTCCTTCCTTATTTTTATTGTTTCGTTGTGCAATTTGTCCGCTTCTTTCTTACTTTTTATGAACAGCTCATGCATTCTGTCTGCTTCCTCTTTTTTCTCATCTATTAGCTTGAATGTCTTCGTCATCTCCGCGTGATAGGCGTCTGCCTTCTCAACATACTCAAGCATTTGTTGGTGAAGCTCCCTTGCTTTGTCTTTTAGCTCTCTTATCTTGCTTATAAGCTTCTTGAACTCCTCGTGTCTTTCAAGCTGATACTTCCTTTCCTCAAGCTCCTTTTTCAGTTTTGCGATCCTCTCAACCAGAGCCCTTTCCTTTTCAATTGTAAGAACTGCGGTTTGTTGTCTGAATTCGAGCTTTCTGATTTCTTTTTCTATCTCTCCCAACGGTCTTCCGCCTTTATCAAGATTCCTTCTCAGTTTGTCAAGCTCCCTGTAAAGTTTATCGATTTCTCTGTGTATCTTGTTCCGCTCAGCCTTTATCTCCTTGGCTTTTTGATTGTTTTCGTCTCGTTTTGCCTTTATCTCCTTTACCTTCGCCAGTAATTCTTTGAATTCAGCATTTAAAGCGTCTCTTTTCCCTACATAATCTCTTGCTTCCTTATTCAGAAGATCACGCTTTTTAGAAAGCTCCTGAAGCTCCTTTTCAAGCTGTTCCTTCCTTTCCATCAGTTTTTCCAGCATCATGTTCTCACAACAGGATTCTTTGTTTTTGATGTTGAGATTTTAAGGCAAGATATGTTCTGGTTATCAGGGTTCTACCATTTGTGATTTAAATTTTTTCTCAGGGTTGAGCAGTATGTATTGCATTTTAAAAACTTTTCTAATATTGCTGTAACATCTGTGTTGGTTGTCGCACCTTTCATTTTATGCATCCATATACAAAGGTGCCCTTCCACCTCCAGCCATCGATCCGCTTTCCACACTCTTACCAAACACAAGCTATCGACCCCAAGTGTATGCTTCCTCCTCCTCAAATGTGTATTTGATCTTGCTGAACTCGGACTTCAATTCCCTGACCCTCTCCCTCAAAGCTACATCTTCCAAACCTTTGATTAGGCAAGCGTGGAATATCTCGGCTATCTCCTCCATCTCACCTTCCTTCATTCCAAGTCTTGTAATCTCTTGCACACCCATTCTTATTCCTGATGGGTTTGATGTGTTTTCTATTGAATCCCAAGGCAGAAGGTTCATGTTCAAAACCACATTTATCTTCTCGAGCTTCTTTGCTACCTTAGCCCCTCCACCAAGCTCAGATACATCTACAGCAACCTGATGGGTTTCGGTGAATCCCCTGTTCTCCCCGACAACATTGAATCCGAGATCGTAGAGGGTTTCCGCTAACTTTTTGGCATTTCTTACAACCTGTTTCGCGTATTCTTCCCCAAATTCAATCATCTCGATGACGGATGCTGTGTACGCAGTTAGCGTATTCAGATGGTGGTTGCTAACAACACCCGGAAAAACCGCCCTATCTATCTCATCCGCAATCTCTTTTTTTGAGAGAATTATCGCTCTCTGAGGTCCAAAAAATGTTTTGTGAGTTGAACCAGTAACGACATCCGCCCCCTCTTTTAACGGATTCTGAAACTGCTTGCCCGCTATGAGTCCGAGAACATGGCTTGCATCGTACATCACCTTTGCAGATATCTCACTCGCAACCTCCGAAAGCTCTTTTACTGGTTGGCTGAAGAGAATTAAGCTCGAGCCGAGAACGAACAACTTCGGTCTCTCTCTCCTTGCAATTCTCGCAGTTTCATCCACATCTATCTCCATCTCCTCGTTGTTGAACGGGTAGTGCTTCACCTTCAAACCCCGTATTCCCGCGGCAGAATACTTATCATGGGAAATGTGTCCTCCGCACGGGATTGAGAGAGCCATAATTAAATCCGATGGCTTCGTGAGGGCAAAAAATCCGGCAATATTAGCGACAACTCCACTTATGGGTTGAACATTTACATGGTCCGCATAAAAAAGTTTTTTTGTGAGGTTTATGGCGAGTTCTTCAACCTCATCAATAAACTCACAGCCCTGATAAAATCTCTTCCCTACTTTCCCCTCCGCATACCTATGCCCAAAATCGGTTGTATAAAATCTCCTAACAAGACCACTCGTAATATTCTCGCTTGCGATCATTGGAAGCGAGTTTTTGTAGAACTCGTGGTGTCTTAAAACAGAGTTCTCGAGCCTACTCAAAAATTCCAATGAATTAGAACCCATGTGAATTGAGGATTCAAAGAACTATTTAAAAATTTAGGGTGCTTGCATGATAATTTTTATCCTCCAACATACACCGAATTCCTGAAATAGAACTCTTGTTCGTTTTCAAGAATGTAGCTATCACCACATCAGCATTATGGAGTGATTGTGAATTCATATTGCCAATTTTGTCCATTCACCTCAGTAGAAAAGCTCAACAGCACAATCTCAACATGTAAGATGGATCGCGAGCACTACATTTTTTCCAGCTCTTTTCAGTTCGTTGAACCTGTTAACCGCTGTTGATGATTTATAAATCTCAACCTCAATCCCTCTCTCCTTCAACAAATCCAATACTCTTTTTTCCACTTTCACTACTCCGTGATAACCCGTGCCAAATACCACAACCTCCGGGTTGTAATCCAATATCTCTACTATATCCTCTTCGTGGACCCTATGTCCTTCTTTTCTCCACCAGCTTTCGTTTATAACCCTATCCCCCAGAATTATATCGGAGGTGTATTTTTTGTTGTTGACTACAATCCTNCCGAATTCGTAGCTGTCCACCATCATCAGACATACATGCAAGCAAAAGATTTGTAAATGTAATGGTGCGAGAGTAGCTCACAGTAAGCGTCCAATCGTGGATAAAGCTAAGTGTCCTATCGGTGGATGAAGTGCCCAACTCAAAAACATGGTTTCAATAAATGTGCTACTTCCTGATGGGTATCAGGCAGATTACTTCCAAGGTATCCGAGTCCTCATTAATGAGCTGATGCTTCTCATTCGGTGCGATAAATATTGCTGAGCCCTCAGATATCTTTTTCCTCTTTTCACCATCATAGACATAGCCTTCTCCTCTCACAACAAACATTTCGTGTTCCCAATCGTGGGAGTGAAAGGGTGTATTTCCTCCCTTTTTTATCACAAAATACCTCATTGCAAAGTTTTCCGCAATCCTATCANCAATCAGCCATCGAATGGTTGTGTTCTTTGCCTCCTTAACCTCTTCCTCTTCCACTGAATCCTTATCAACAATATACATAACCAATCTAAAACCTTTAAAATTATTAAGCTTTTTTAAACCTCTTCTAAACCCTTTTTAAACTCCACTCACGATCCAGAAGCATCGAATCCAAAACCAAAAGAAAATATTAAATAAGTCCTTCCTAACTCCAATGTTAATGAAAAAGAAAGTGAGAAAGGAAACAATAATCTNAGTAACCCTGCTGTTATCCATACTGCTTATATCAGGTTGTATTACAAAGGAGAGTAAGGTCGAGGTTAAGTTCTCGTCAGAGCCGAGAATGGTTATTCTGGAGAAAAGTGATGGGTGGGAGATAAACATATTCATGTCGTTTCCCAACCCATGCCACAAAGTGGAGTATGTAGGAAGGCAGGTTAGAGGAAACGAGTACTACCTCGACTTTTCATACATTCCCCCTTCCAAGGATGAAGCGTGCGTGCAGGTTATTAAAAACTATAATGAAACCATAAAGCTAGGAAAGCTAAGCAAAGGAGAGTATAAAGTTTTCCTGAGAATCAACGGGAAGGAGATCAAGAGTGCGGTCTTCGATGTAAAATAGGCAGGATAGCAACTAAAAAGATTANATTAGAAAATAAAAGTTCATCTATAATCTAAAAAAATTTTGGTAAAGTTCACCTTACTCTTTGTATTATTGCAATAATAATAATCAAAATTATTTTTTCGGGAAAAGTATATATGTCATCTTCACGCTTTCATTGTAGCAACAGGAGGTTTTTATGAGACGTTCTAAATTCGAAATTATATCTGAAATACTCTTAATATCCATGAATAACTCAGTAAATATAACCAAAATAGTATACAAAGTGAACCTGAATTTTAAACTCGGACAGGAGTATGTTAACTATTTAGTAAATGAGGGTTTTCTCGAAGAGAAAATAGTAGATAACAAAAAAACATATTCTACAACAGATAAGGGAAGAAAGTTCATCGAGAGATTCAGAGACCTAAACGAGATGATTGATACTGAGTGAAATTTCTTATTATACTTACTTAATAAATAATCTTATATAGTGTAATTATTATACTTAATTATTTTATTTTATAATTTCTATTTCATAAGCTTTAATTAAACTAAAAATGACTGTAACTGTGGAGTTAATTGAAAAGATTCTAAAGCTATCAGAAAACAGCAGTATAAACGACATGTCGATTCTTGTTGAGACTGAAGAACGCAAAATTCAAGTAATATTAGACTTTCTTTTGGAGTTCGGTTTCGTAGAAAAAAGAAATGAGAAGTTCATGAGAACNAAACTCGGAAATGAGATCTTAAACATGCCGAAAGCTTATGGATAAGTTCTTACAAGTGAATCGTCANGGTTCGTAATCCCACCCATATANCTAAGAACCTTATCATAGGTACTTAATTTAGTAACTTAACTGAGGTAAAAATTTTCTCTAATTACTTTACTGCCTTAATTTTTTTTCTATAACATTATAATAAAAATATGGTGATATGTTGTGTTATGGAGACTACATCTATGATACTGGGCAACCAGAGAAGAAAACTCACCGTTGAATATTTAAGCAATTCGAATGGCAAGGCAGAGATAAGGGAAATAGTCGATTTTATTTCCGAACGAGAAGGTATTTTTTCACAAAAACATAAAAAAAGTGTTTATGTCAGTTTAGTCCAAACCCACATACCCAAAATGAGGAGGGCNGGGATAATATCCCTAAACGGTAGTGTTGTAGAACTGATCAGCGTTCCCGAAGATGTTACAGTTTTCATGGAGGTTATAGGCAAGAATGACATAAGTTGGAGCCTATTTAACGCCTTTTCATCCATATTTTTCATTTTTACGGCTATATATCTCAAAAATATACCCATGCTACTGCTTTCGATCTTTTATCTCATAACCTCACTTCTCCAGAGGTGGAAAGTGATAAAGGTGGCAAGATAGTGGCTTCCAACCACCAGTTAACAACAGGTAATCCCACATTACCTGTTCCTAACGGCTAATTAACCTTCATAAAACCAGAAATTAACTAAATAGTTTTCAGAAAAAAGAAAAATTGCAATTCGGTCACATGGCCGAAGGAGATTGGAAAAAATGGAAGTAAAAAACTGGAAAATTCGAAAANAACCGAGAATAGAAGGAAATTTGAATTGAAATTGNAGGAAAAAAAATGAAGAAATTATTTGCAGTAGGAATTTTGGGAATATTGCTGGTTGCAACCCTTGCAATCGGCGTTGGAGCAACATTTAGAGACTACAGAGCACAGAGAAGCACGCACATAGCTGTGGTTGCAGACGATGTTGAATTGATCGACCTTAGTCCCGGACAGCCCTACGCATATATCGATGACTCGGGTAAGCTACAGATCGACTTCTCAGTATCGAACATAAACTACCCATGGGATGGATATGTGGGGCTTGGATTGAGCCCGCAGTCGAGATATAACTTCGACCATGTATTCTATGTAAGCAACGATTTGTGGGAGAATGTTACGATAGTAGTGAGAGTTACTTCACCGAACCCGAACATAATGTCCTTCTACAATGAAGAAGGTTTGATGTATGAAGTCGGAACTGCCAACAGACCGTACAACTCGGACACCGCATCTGGAGATGTTTGTTTCTATGTGGATCCGGGAGATGAGGTTGGAGTTGGACTTGAGCTTGCACCAGACACCCTTGGAACACATTTCTCGGACATTACCATAGAGGCATATCCTGCGGGTGAACAGCCATTCGTGTGCGGGGTGGTATAATGAACAAACTACTTGGCTTAATGCTACTGCTTGCTGGACTGATAGTCGTTACCGCAACAAGTGCTGATTTCGCATACTTCAACGCGGACAGGCAAGTTAAGATTGCAATAGTGCCGGATGATGTCGAATTGATTGATCTCAAGCCAATCCAGCCATACGCCTACATCACTCAGAACGGGATGCTCGTGATCGATCTCAGTGAATACAATGGAAATTGGGTAGATGGCTATGGAATGGGTGTAAGTCCAGACTCACTCTATGTATTCGAGAGGGTTTTCGGAGTTAGCAACCACCTCTGGGAAGATGTTCCAATATGTATGAGTATCGGCTACGATGGACCAGAAGAATTAACATTCTTCGTGGGTGAATATACCGGAACCTCAGGTGACACGATAGAAGTCACAATAAACCCCGGAGAGGTTGTTGAAATCGGTATGGCAATAAACAGCAGTGGTTTAGTGGATGGAGACGATATTTCAGGACAGCTCAGCTTCTACGCCATAAATGGAGCATGTGAAGGAGAGGAATAATTCCTCTTTTTAATTTTTTATCACCAAGGTGCAAGGTGTAGGGAAAATGGGATACAGAACAGTCTTTAACCATTTCGGAGAGTGTTTTTTGTGAAAAAATTAGTTGAAGTCGTTTTTACGATTATTATTTTCATGTTCCTTGTTGTATCGATTTTAGGATATGTTCTGGATAGACCTGTGTTCATATCCTATGCAAGCTCGGGAAGTATGACTCCAACAATAAGAGAAGGTGATGCATTCTTTATAAACCCGTTTAAATCCCCAGAAGTGGGAGATATAATTATCTTTGAGGCAAACGGTAAGTGGACGGTTCACAGAATTGTTGGTGAGATGGATGGCGGCTTCATAACGAAGGGAGATAACAATGTCGCTACTGATCAACAAAACGGAAAGCCACCAATTTCATACGAGAATGTTGCGGGGACAGTTCTTACCGTAAATGGACATCCTCTCCTGATCAAAGGGCTTGGAAATACCTTGAGTGGTGTTTCATTTGAGTGGAAACTCGTCCTCTCGGTACTGATACTCATCGCGGGAATTTCAACACTGAACAAAAAAACCGGAAGAAGAAAAAAGAATGAGAAAAAATGGATTAAACTGGACTTTAAACTACTGTATCTCGCTTTATCCGTCACTTTTATCTCTGTGTTCGTTTTTTCATCCATAACCGCATGGGAAACTGAAAGGATAGACTATGTCGTCACATCTGCGGGAAGTGTGAAGGAGAACTGGTATCTTCCAGAGACCACATTTGAGAGACAAATTCTGATCAAAAACCAGATGCTGTACCCTCAAGCATATTTCCTGAGTTGGGAGAGCGATAGAGTAAGAGATGTTTCCGAGGACAGCTTTGTTTTAATGCCGGGAGAGAGTAAAGAAATATTCGTTTCAGTAACCACACCCTCAGACACATCCATCTTTTCCGAGAAGATGTACATCAACGGATACCTTCTATCAATACCGCCCGAGACTGTAAAGTCACTCTACGCTATGCACCCTTCATTACCCATAGTCGCTTCTATTATCGAGATCTTAGCGATTTTATTCGTAATCTACAAAGTTTCAGGTATAGGAAATGAAGAATTTTTGAGAATTAATAAAAGAAAATTAAGGAGGTTGAGATTGTGAAAATTTTTGTTTTTCTCGTCTTGTTGGCTTCAACAATCCTCATGGTATCCTCGACGAGCGATTTCTCGTATTTCGATGCAGATAGAGATGCCAAAATTGATGTTGTTCCCCATGACTCAGAATATGTAAGCTTCAGTTGTGATGCAGGATATTCTGCTGTTGTCACCGCCAAAAAAGACGAGGTTGTGTCATTTACCGCTGTGAAAATTGGAAATTATGTTAACGAGATGGTACCGATAGCAGTATACCTCTATCCCGATTTATCCGAGTTACCAGCGGGAATGGATTTGTACATTGAGGATTTTGCTCTCATAGACGCAGGAGAGGAGTATACATTCACAGGATACCTCTACACCAACGGAGTGGCTGACGGCTCCTACATCATCCCCATAATTCTTGTTGCAAGTTGGGAAGGTGGTGGTGCGGAAATCAGCTTATGTCCGATAAAGATTGTAGTGGAATCACCGCCAAAGATAAGGAAGACTCTAATAGAAGGATGCAAGAAGGTAAAAACCCACAAATACTACGAGTGGGTTTTCAAAATCGATGTTTACAATCCGGACGGAAACAAAACCCTTACAGTTAAGGATGTCGTTCCCGGAGAGTTCGAGATCGATGACAGCAGAACTTATGCATCCACAGGAAACTACGAACTTGTAAAACACGGAAAGTCCACACACATCAAGTGGAAATTCGATATAGAAGAGAATAGCCACGAGTTCATGATAGTTACCATCTACACGAGGGTTAACAGTGCGGGGCATCAGGAGTTCACATCATGCGGAAAATACAAGCTGAACGATGGTGCGGAGATAAAAGAGTACAATGTCGTCAGCAATCCGATTTATGTTAAAGCTGTTTGTAAGAAATAAAGGTGGAGGTGATTGACTTGAAGATTTTAGATGTGTTCGCAAATCGTAATCTCATAATTCTATTCTCCGTAGTAGCAATCCTAATGCTTTTTTTTAGCTTCCAATCCTATACAACCGAGGAATATACCGAAATAGAGAGAATTGCAGGAAGCTATGCAGAGAAAGGTGTTCTAAGACATACTGCTTTCCTAAAAAACAACAGTCTATACGGATTCATCCTCACAAGTGAGAACTACCCCGCATCTCTCGTGAATAAGATCTCTGTAAACTACACATTTCAGTCGCTGAAAATACTGAACGGGAGCTACACCTTCTCAGGAGTCGTTTACTACTTCGTCAATAAGGGCAAAGAAGAGGTTGTGCTTTGGGAAGAGGAAATTTTCACGGAAAACGGAGAACTCAAAGCAGGTAGCTTCAACACACTAAAAACGATTGATGTTGAGAGACTCGATGAGCGAAGCAAAGAGATTTCAGAGCAACTCCAGATAAAGAGGTTGAACAAGAAGGTTATCTTAGTTGCGGATGTAAATGTAAACGGAAACATAGATGGCAGGGATGTTTCAGACAAATTCAGACACAACATCGAGCTTGTAAGAGATTCTGCGGACATATATTACTTCAACAACCAGGAGAACACAATTGTGAAAACAATCACGGAAAAAGAGCTAAAGAAGAATACAATAAACCTGATAGGGTACAAGATGGATGTTGGAACCGCCAGAATGATCTTTCCTTTGCTTTTCCTACTGTTCATGATACCGTCATCTGTAGGGTTGTACACAAGCATTCGGAGTCAAGCGATTTATAGGAACCCGCTCAGAGACTTCATCGTCAAAGGCGAACCGGTTGATGTTAAAAGGAAGATCAGGCTTGCCACATTCGATGACCTAAGGAAGACATTTGAATTAACGGACAAGCCCATAGTTCACTACATCAATAACAACGATGTTTACATGATCCTCGACGGAGACATAGCATACGAATTCGTTTTGGAGAGACCGAAAAAATCGGAAAAACCGGAAAGAATGAAAGAATAATAACCAAAAGTATTGGAGATCATAACAGAATGTTGAACCAAAAAGTTATATCTCCATCCATTTAATCCAACAGCCATGAAACTCATTACCTGCGGTCTTCCCTACGCAAACGGTAAGGCTCACATAGGACACCTCAGGACATATGTTCCCGCGGATGTTTATGTTAAGTACCTCAGGATGTTGGGAGAGGATGTTGTTTTCGTATGTGGGAGCGATTGTCATGGAACGCCGATAGTTGTGAACGCTGAAAAAGAGGGTTTGGAGCCGAAGGGGCTTGTTGACATATACCACGAACACTTTCAGAAGGTTTTCTCCGAAATCGATATCGATTTCGACTATTTTGGCAGAACAGATGCCGAATACCACCACCACAGAACGCAAGACCTCGTGAGAAGGTTGATGGAGAACGGATACATCTACCCCAAGGAGATCGAGCTTGCATACTGTCCCAACTGCAACAGGTTTTTGCCTGATAGATATGTTGAGGGCATATGTCCCTACTGCGGGGCTGAGGCAAGAGGAGATGAGTGCGATCAGGGGTGTGGTAGGCACCTCGAGCCGGGGGAGATTCTACAACCGAGATGTAAAATCTGCGGTTCAAAGGCAGTCTACAAAAAACAAACACATTACTTCTTCAAGCTAACCGAATTTAAGGACTTTCTGATTGATTTTCTTTCCAACCTAAGAGGGACGGAAAATGCACTGAATTATGCTAAGCAATGGGTCTCCGCAGAACTGAAAGACTGGTGTATAACAAGAAATCTCGAATGGGGGGTTAAATTCCCGGGTGAGGATCTCGTTGTCTATGTCTGGGTTGATGCCCCGATAGGATACATTTCATTCACAGAGAAGGCTTGCGAGAAAATTGGAAAGAAATGGGAAGAGATCTGGATGGCTGAGAAAAAAACAAGCGAGATTATCCACTTCATAGGACTTGATATAGTCTATCATCACTGTATTTTCTGGCCAGCAATGCTCAAAGGCTCTGGGTACTCCCTCCCGGATGCAATTGTTGCAAGTGGAATGGTGAAGGTGGAGGGAAAAACATTCTCGAAAACGAGAGGATATGTAGTGTGGCTTGAAGATGACTACTTAGCCTCAAACCTGAATACAGACTTCCTGAGATACTACCTAGTAAACTACACCTCCCACCAGAAGGATCTAAATTTCTCATGGGAGATTTTCGGAGATAAAGTCAACAACGAACTCATAGCCAACCTCGGGAACTTCCTTTACAGAACAACATACTTCGTATGGAAAAACATTGGAGATGGTGAGAAAGCAGAACTAAATGGCTTTGCAACTCCAGAAACCATCAAAATGATTGAGGAAACGATAAACAAGATAAAATCCTCCCTTGAAGTTTGGGAGTTCAAAGCACTAAGCGATGCGATCATGGAGCTTTCAAGCTACGGCAACAACACATTCCAGCACTCAAAACCTTGGGAGTTGATAAAGAGCGATTTAGATTCTGCAAAGAAGGTTCTCGCAGATTGTCTACAAATAGCCAAGGCACTCGTAATTCTGTGCTATCCGATTTTACCAAAAACCATGAGAAGACTTTCAAAAGTCTTCGGATTCGATGTTGAGAGATCAAAAATAGAGGACTCCCTAAAAGTTGAAGATTTCACGATATACAAGCCAGTCATACCATTCCAGAAGATCGAAAAAGAAAAAATTGAGGAGCTTGAAAAGATTATGATGGAGAGGATTAAAAAGGCTATCAGCGAGGAGAGAGGTGAAACAAAACCAGATGAGGAAGAAATAAAGGAGGAGATAAAGGAAGGAGGTACAATGAGCGAGACTAAAGATGTGTCAAGCAGTGAGAAGAATGTAGTGTCTTTTGAGGAATTTAAAAAACTCGATCTAAGAATAGGTAAGATAATCAAGGCGGAAAAGATAGAAAAAAGTAAAAAACTGATGAGACTCGAGATCGATATCGGAGATGAAGTTAGACAGGTTGTCGCAGGAATAGCGGAAGAGTACAAAGCCGAAGAGCTTATTGGAAAATTGGTACCCGTGCTCGTCAACATGAAACCCGCAAAGTTAATGGGTGTTGAGAGCAGAGGTATGATCCTCGCGGTAGATGTCAACGGTAAACCGATACTGCTCCACCCAGACAAAGATGTCAAGGCTGGCAGTATTATAAGGTGATGCCTAAACAACAAGTCACACAAGCAAGAAAAAACACGAGCACAGATGGCTGTGAGATAAAACAAACAACAAAAATGAAAAGGCCACGGAAAGTATGGATGCTTCTATCGCACTATTCGTATCAATCCTTGCAATCCTAATTCTGATCAGATTTATCAACATCAGCGTTTCAATTTTCATAGGTTCATTCATCCTCGGATATCTTGCCATAGGCACGGATGTTTTTTACCAAATTTTCCTTGCGGTAAGTGACCTTAGCACTCTCAAGATCGTTGCAATAGTTGTCCTCGCTTTTACTCTCGGATACTCAATGGAGTACTTTGGACTGCTCGAATCACTAACGAAGTCTGTATCGTCCATGACAGGAATGCTGAGCATAATTCTGATACCCCTGATAGTGGGCTTGCTCCCGATGCCGGGAGGAGCCCTGTTATCTGCGGTCATGATCGCGAATCTTTTGAAAGAGTACTCCGTGAATGCGGAGAATGCAACATACATAAACTACTGGTTCAGACACCTGTGGGTTACTGTATGGCCACTCTACCCGAACTTCGTTGTGGGTGCAGCTGTTGTGGATGCGGACTACATCGAGGTGTTCCTCTCAACATACCCGATAGCAATCTTCTCATTACTCTCGGGATTGTTCATCACACTATACACGAGAAGAATGAGGTTTGAATTCAAGCTCTCACACAGAGATTTGATAACTACTATATACGCTTTCTATCCTGTCATAATTGTTGCATTTCTCGCTTTAGTATTCAGAATTGATTTGCTACTAACACTCGTGCTCTCCCTGACAATACTCTACATCCACAAAAGGGCAAAGTATTCCGATTTCAAGAACATACTCAAGAAGACCATAGACTTCAAAATCATATTGCTCGTTTTTTCCGTTATGATATACAAGGAGTTAATCGAGTACACGAACTCCGCAGGGATATTCTTTAACCACCTGAACGAATGGAATTTTCCTCCTGTTATTGCAAGTTTTGTGCTTTCGTTCATCATCGGCTTTTCAACAGGAGTTGAGATCAGCTACACATCCATAGCTCTTCCCCTTCTAACACAGTTCACCGGAGTGGGAGATGTTGTACACAAAAACCTTATGCTCGTATTTGGTGCGGGATACATAGGAGTTATGATGTCTCCCCTCCACCTCTGCCTTGTTTTCAGTGCGGAGTATTACAAAGCAAAGCTGATAGATGTTTACAAACTGCTCATCCCAACAAGCTTGATGTTCACCGCGATCATGATAGCATACTATCTGATTTGAACACCTCAGTAACCGTAACCGTAGCCAGCCCATCTTCCGCACTCCAAAGTATCTTAAGACCCGATAATTCAATAATATTTTTATTCCATCGAGTAAGGGTGATAACATGCAACTGGATTTCAGGGAGATAGAGACAAAATGGCAGAAAAAATGGGAGGAAGAAGGGATTTTTCAACCAGAACCGTCTGAAAAACCGAAATTCTTCATCACGATTCCGTATCCGTACCTTAATGGAAATCTTCATGCTGGTCATACAAGAACATTCACAATAGGTGATGCTTTTGCGAGATTCATGAGAATGAAGGGATACAATGTCTTATTTCCCATGGGATTTCACGTCACCGGCACACCGATCATAGGTCTGGCTGAATTGATCCAAAAGAGGGATGAGAACACCATTCGGGTTTACAGCCAATATCACGATGTTCCCGAGGATGTTCTGGTTAAGCTCGATACTCCCGAGAAAATAGTGGAGTACTTCTCGAAGGAAGCTCTTCAGGCGATGAAGAGCATAGGCTACTCAATCGACTGGAGAAGGATTTTCACAACAACGGATGAAACATATCAGAAATTCATCGAATGGCAATTCTACAGGCTGAAAGAGATGGGTTATGTAGTCAAAGGCTCTCATCCAGTAAGGTACTGCCCGAACGATAGAAATCCAGTTGAAGATCATGATCTTCTTCATGGAGAGAATGCGACGGTTGTTGATTTCACCGTGATCAAATTCTACTACGAAAAAGATGGAGAGAGGATTATTCTACCGTGTGCTACCCTACGCCCCGAAACCGTTTTTGGAGTCACTAACATATGGCTCAAGCCCGAAGAATATATGATCGTGAATGTCAACGGAGAGAGATGGCTCGTAAGTGAAGAAGCATACGAGAAACTGAAATACAGCGATAAGAATGTAGAATTCGAGAGAGAGATTAATGCTGATGAGCTGTTCGGTAGGTTTGCTGTAAATCCGGTAACAGGTAAAGAGATACCCATACTCCCCGCAGATTTTGTTGATCTCGATAACGCTACAGGAGTCGTTATGAGTGTTCCCGCCCATGCCCCTTACGACTATGTCGCATTGCAGGAATTGAAGGATAGCGATTATGCCAAGAAATACAACCTCGATGAGATTCTCAATAAGATAAAACCAATAGTTCTGATAAGAATAGAAGATGAAGAGGGAATTCCAGCAGAAAAAATAGTAAAGGAGATGGGAATCAAATCTCAGACCGATCCAGCTTTAGAGAAGGCCACAAAAACCCTCTACAAGAGAGAATTCCATAGGGGTGTGTTGCTTGAGATCACCGGAGAATATGAAGGAATAAAGGTCTCCCAGATAAAGGAGAAACTGCAAAAAGATCTGATTGAAAGAGGAATTGGGGATATTTTCTATGAGTTCAGCGAGAAACCTGTGGTTTGCAGATGTGGCACCAAGTGTGTGGTTAAAGTTGTAAAAGACCAGTGGTTCTTGAGTTATTCCGACTTGGAGTGGAAAAACAAAGTGCTAAAACACCTGGAGAACATGAAAATAATCCCAGACTACTACAAAGAAGAGTTCAGAAACAAAATAGAGTGGCTGAAAGATAAAGCGTGTGCAAGAAGAAAAGGCTTGGGCACGAGAATTCCTTGGGACTCGGAGTGGTTAATTGAGAGTCTATCGGACTCCACCATCTATATGTCCTACTACATACTCGCAAAATATGTAAACGCTGGAGAGCTCAAAGCCGAAAATATGACCAAAGAGTTATTAGACTATGTGCTACTCGGAAGAGGTAGAGTTGAGGAGGTATCAAAGGTATCAGGCTTGCAAACTGAGTTAATTGAGAGGATTAGAAGGGATTTTGTTTACTGGTATCCAGTAGATATGAGAAGTTCGGGGAAGGACTTGGTTGCAAACCACCTCCTTTTCTTCTTGTTCCACCACATCGCAATCTTTCCCGAAGAGTACTGGCCTAAAGCAATTGCAGTGAACGGATATGTTAGCCTCGAAGGTAAAAAGATGTCAAAAAGCAAGGGGCCACTCCTCACCATGAAGAGAGCGGTAAGCGAGAACGGAGCGGATGTAACGAGAATGTACATTCTCTACACATCCGAATACGATAGTGATGCGGACTGGAGGAGGAGAGATGTTGAATCGCTTTCAAACCATCTGAGGAGATTTTACGAGCTAATCATCCAGAACTATGGTGATGTCGAAGGAGAAATCACAACGCTTGACAAATGGCTAATCAGCAGATTTCAGAGAGTTGTCAAAGAGACTACGACCGCAATGGAGAGCTTCCAGACAAGAAGGGCTGTGAACTCTGCATTCTTCGAGATGATGTCAGATGTAAGGTGGTATTTAAGGAGGGGTGGCAAAAATCTATCGATCATAATTGATGACTGGCTGAAACTGCTCTCCCCCTTCATCCCACACTTGTGTGAGGAACTGTGGCATCTAAGACATGACACATTCATAAGCTTGGAAAGCTATCCTGAATACAGAGATGATCTTGTTGATGATAAAGCGGAAATAGCCGAAGAGTACCTCAAAAAACTCATCTCCGATATCAAAGAGATCCTTAAATTCGTGAAGGCGAAAAAGGTTTACATTGCGTTGGCTGAAGAATGGAAATACGAAGTGCTCAGATTGATCAAAGACGAAAAAGATGTCAAAAACGCCATGAAGAAGGTCATGGAGAGAGAAGAGTTCAGAAAAATGGGTAAAGATGTCTCAGCATTCATTAAAAATGTCTTAAAAGAGAGATCGGATGGTACGGTAGAGGAAGTGGATGAGAAGAGAGTAATAAATGACAACCTCGAATTCATAAAAAGAGAGACTGGTGTGGAGATCGAATTGAACAACGAGAAAGTTCCGAAAACCAAAAGGAAGGTATCAATTCCCGGAAAACCTGCTATATATGCAGAATAAAAGCAAATTACCATGCGGTATGCCATAAACTTCCTCGTAGTTAACACACGGTGGTGTTACGAGGGGGTTGTGAACAGGATTGCGGTACATGAGAAGGGAGCTATCTTTCTTGACCTACCGAGAAGCTTCACACCCTATATCTCAGAAGGGGGTTACCGTTACCTGCTGGACTCTGCGAACATCTACCACTCACAGAGCCTCAGGGCGGTTCAGCCGATAGTTCAACTCGCAGAAAAAGGTGATTTTAAGGTTTACTGTTACAAAGAGGATAAGCGTTCCGCTATCGATGAGAACACAAGCTTTCAGCTACTAATCCTTGTTTTAAAAGCAAAATTGGGTAGAGTCAACTTGGATGAGTGGATTGAAACGATAGCTGAAGCACTGAATTCAGAAAGAGATTTTGGAGAGTATGAAGCCAACTACATTTCAGAAAGAGCTGAAAAATTTAATTTTTGCATGAACCTCAGCAATACCGCAGTTGAGCATCTCGAAGAATTGGGACTAGAGGTAAAATACGAACAACTGTATGTATTCAAGAGACCAATTGACTTGCTCTACGAAATGGTAAATGAACTGCTAAGTGGTAGGGTTGAGAGGGACAGAAAGTTCGAGACGAAAATGTTCCGGTTGATAGAGGAGCACATGAGGTTTACAGACCTCGTAGCGGATATAGGATACGAAACCGCATGTAGGTTCTTCAGCCAAGAGTCCGATTCGTGAGATTACTCAAGGGTTTTTACCACCCTATTGTACAACACCACCGACGCCAAAAGCATCACAACTGTGACTGCAAGAATGTAAATAACCCCACCCACGATCTCTACAAAGGGTTTATGGTATAGCTCAAGCAGTCGTAAGTCCTTCAAGGCTCTACCTAAGGGAAAATAGTTTACTATGGGCTTCGCCCAAGACGGGAGAATTGCCTCGGGAATGACTACTCCAGCCAGAAACAAAAGGGGCATCGACAGGAGGTTCACCAAAGCTGTTGTCGATCTGATACTCCTCGTAGCCATCGCGATTATTATGCCCAAGCTCATGGAGAAAACAGATGCTATAAGGATGATCAGCCATCCTGCGAGGCTCGGGACTAGTGTCTCACCAAAAACAATCCTCGAGTATGTCAGACCCACAAGAATGCTGAACATCACAATTATGAATGTTGATGCTATTTTACCAATCAGAAAGTCCCATGAGGTTGCGGGAGAGGCTACTACCCTTTTCAAAGTTCCTTTTTCAATTTCCTCAAGGATACCGACCCCTATGATCAGCATGGTCGCGAAAAGAAATTGGATTCCTATGAAACTCGTGATGTAGAACTTTATTGGAGAAACTTTGGTTCCTTCTACCTCTTTTTCTTCTATAACAAGAGGTTCCGATCCCGCAACCATGTAACTCTTTATATCTTCCAACGAAATATTATACATCTTCATAACATCCTCAGAAATGTACAGTCCCGCATACTGAAGCTGGATTTCCATTCGCTTCTTTTTCATTTCCTTCTCGAACTCTGCAAAAAATCCCTTAACGACTCCGCTAACTATCTGGTACTCCTGAGGGTCACTTTTATCAAAATACAGGTAAATTTTCGCCTGTTTCCCGGTAACTACACTCTTTCCAAAGTCATTCGGAAAGACAACAAGGGCATTTATCGTTCCCTTCTTGATAGATTTAACTCCAGCGGTTTCATTATCAAACCTCTTTGTGTTAAATATCGGTGCGTTCTCGATAGATATGTTCTCCATTATTTCCACAACATCCTGAGCTGTAAACTCTGTGTCTTCATCTGAATAAACTACTCCCAGATCAATCGTTATCGGCTCTCCACCACCACCCCAGATACTCCCGAAAAGGGTCACCCACATCAACGGAAAAACGAACACCCAGAAAAGTGCTACTTTTTCCCTTGATATTTCCTTCAAGTCCTTGACCACTATGCCTTTAATCGCTCTCGCTTTCAATTCAACCCCCTCAATTCAACTTTTTACCTGTTAACTCCAGAAATACATCCTCAAGAGTTGGTTCTTCCACTCTAATCTCCCTTATCCTGGAGCCAGAGCTGATAAGATGTTCGACAACAATAGACAGAGTATTGTCGACATCGCTATGTACCCTTATGGAATCTCTTCTTTCTATCAGCCTTGGAAACATTTTCCTTAAGTTATCGACTCCTCTGAGAATACCACTAACATGAATAACAGTTCTATCCCCCAAGAGGGATTTTAACGCCTCAATCTTCCCAGTTCTTATAATTCTACCACTATCCATTATCGTCAGCCTATCAGAAAGCAGTTCAGCCTCTTCCATATAGTGGGTTGCGATAAGGATTGTTTTACCACTCTCTCTAAACTTAATTATATCCTCCCAGAGTTGCTTTCTTGATGGTACATCCAAGCCCGTAGATGGTTCATCGAGTATGAGTACCTTTGGATCATAAAGCAGAGAGATAGCCAAATTCAGTCTTCTTTTCAAACCACCACTCAATTCCTTAGCCTTGCTACTCGGTGGAAGGTCGAACTTGCTTATGAGGTTGTCTACTTCTTCCCTAGGAGCATCGTACAAGTCTGCATAAAATCCTAAGTTCTCCTTCACCGTAAGCAAGTCGTAGGATATGCTCTCCTGAGGGACGTAGCCTATGTGTCTTGCACTTTTCTTGCTCAGAGGTTCTCCAAAAACATTCACCTCTCCTTCATCGTATCCTAAACCTTCAGCCAAAATCCGAAGCAGAGTTGTTTTTCCCGCTCCGTTTGGACCGAGGATGGCAAAAATTTCTCCATCCTCAACCTCTAAATCCACCCCCTTAAGAGCCTGAAAGTCTCCATAGCTCTTCCTAAGATTTTTTACCTCCAAAGCCAACATCAGTTCACCAACCGGAACACAGTAAACAAAATGATGATAAAAATTTTTCGTAGAAAAATCAGATTGTACCGATATAAAACAACTTTAACACCAATTGATGCACTACCAATTACAACAGGCAAAATAAAAATAAAAAAGGTTTGGCTAACTCAGTACATGCCGGGCATTCCACCCATTCCACCCATTCCGCCCATGCCTTCTCCGCCTTCTCCTTTGTCTTCTTCTTTGCTCAGTCCCTTTGCTGCGATAACATCGTCAATTCTCAGTATCATTACTCCGACTTCAGTAGCGGATGCAAGTGCCTGTGTTTTAACTCTCAACGGCTCGATTACGCCCTTATCCTTCATATCAACGATCTTTCCTGTCTCTACATCCACTCCAGCGTATTTGTCACCTTTCTCGTGTGCACTCTTGAGCTCGACAAGTACATCGATGGGATCGATGCCAGCGTTTTCTGCAAGAGTTCTCGGGATGATTTCAAGGGCCTGTGCAAACGCCTCTACCGCTAACTGCTCTCTGCCACCAAGGGTTGGGGCATACTCCTTAAGCTTCAGAGCAACCTCAATTTCAGGTGCTCCTCCTCCCGCAACAACCTTTCCGTCTTCGAGGGCACACTCGATAACCCTTATCGCATCCTCCACTCCTCTTGAGATTTCGTCCACCACATGCTCCGTTCCGCCTCTGATGAGGATCGTTACCGCTTTTGGATTCTTGCATCCCTCGATGAATACCATCTTCTCATCTCCGATCTTTCTTTCCTCGACAAGCTGTGCATAACCGAGGTCCTCCGGTTTCACTTCCCTAAGCTCCGTTTGTACCTTTGCTCCCGTTGCCTTTGCAAGCTTCTCAATGTCACTCTTCTTGACCCTCCTCACAGCGAGCACACCAGCCTTTGCGAGGTAGTACTGTGCGAGGTCATCAATGCCCTTCTGGCAAAACACAACATTCGCTCCCGCACCCACTATCTTATCCACCATCTCCTTCAGCATCTTCTCCTCCTGTTCTACGAACTTCTGAAGCATTTCTGGGTCGGTGATTCTTATCTTCGCATCAGTTTCAGTTTCCTTAACCTCAAGAGAACTGTCGAGGAGGAGGATCTTTGCATCCTTTATTTTCTTAGGCATGGATGGGTGAACTACCTCCTTATCAAGTACAATCCCATCAATCAGATCTGTTTCATCAATGCTTCCACCTTGTCTCTTTTCAATTTTTATATTCTCTGCATCTACCTCTATCTTCCCGTTAACTTCCTCTGCCACACTTTTAACAGCCTTAACAGCAATTTCCGCCAATTTTTCAAGTGCAACCTCCGCACCCTTTCCGGTCATTGCGGTCATCGCTATCTTCCTTAGGATGTCCTCATCCTCCGGACTGATCGAAATTGCAAGCTCGTTAAGAAGCTCTATTGCTTTGTCGGAAGCCAATCTGTAACCATTCGAGATTATCGCCGGGTGGATGTCTTGCTCCAAAAGTTCTTCCGCTCTTCTCAGGAACTCACCAGCAAGAACAACAGCGGTAGTTGTTCCATCTCCAACTTCATTGTCCTGTGTTTTCGCAACTTCAATTACCATTTTCGCAGCGGGATGTTCAACATCAATCTCCTTCAGAATGGTTACACCATCATTCGTTATTACAACATCTCCCAAGCTGTCGACGAGCATTTTGTCCATTCCTCTCGGACCGAGGGTGCTCCTAACTGACTCCGCAATCACTCTTGCAGCCATTATATTCATTCTCTGAGCGTCTTTTCCCCTTGTTCTCTGTGTCCCTTCCCTCAATATCAAAACAGGCTGACCCTGCAATGTTGCCATACTTCATCACCTCCAATTTTAAGTAAATTTTTGTGGGTTTGTTGTTCTATATAAACTTTTCGACACTCAAATCTTATATCCGGTTGAGGAAACATAAGACATGGTGTATGTCGTTAAAAGAGATGGCAGAAAGGAGAAATTCAGCAAAAGCAAAATTATAAAAACATGTAGAAGGGCGGGAGCAAGCAGAAAAATAGCAGAAAAGGTTGCAGAAGAGGTTGAGAGGAAAGTTTACGATGGCATAACCACTAAGGAGGTTCTAAACCTCGTTTTAACCCTGCTCGAGAAGAACTACACCTCCGCACTCAAATACGATTTGAAAATGGCTCTCCTCAGATTCGGACCGGATGGTTTTGGTTTTGAGAAATTCGTTGCAAAATTGCTTGAAGAATACGGGTATAAGACGGACACCAACAGATTTGTCGATGGGAAATGCGTTACACACGAGATAGATGTTCTGGCTGAAAAGGATGGTGAAACATACCTGATAGAATGCAAATTCCACAACATTCCCGGAATATATACCGGACTGAAGGAAGTAATGTACACATACGCGAGATTTATTGATCTAAGAGAGGGGTTTGAGGGGGGGATGAATGATGTTAACTTCTCCCGAGTATGGCTCTTCACAAACACGAAATTCTCAACTGATGCAAAAAAATTTGGAGAGTGTAGAGAGATGAAGCTAACAGGATGGAGACACCCCGAAAACTTTGGAATTGAGAACATGCTCGAAATGAGAAACCTCTATCCCATCACGATTTTGAAAAGCAGTAAAGATGTGTTAAAAGAGCTAACAGACTACAACTACATTTTCTGTAGAGATTTGGTGAGAGATGGCGTGGAGAAAGTGGTAAGAAAGACCGGACTGAGAAAGAATCTTATTAAAGAAGTTGTCAGGGAAGCAGAGGTTGTGTTGAAGGAGGGATGACCTTCGAAAGAGATGTTAATCCTATGCGTTTTGGTGTTACAACTCATCACTGAAAGACAGTAGGATTGAATTAGAAGGGCCCGGACCGGGACTCGAACCCGGCTCCTGGGATCCACAGTCCCAGAGGATGACCGCTACCCTACCCGGGCCAGTTTGATTTAGGACCACTTCCCTCCCACTTTCATCGTACACAAGATGAATAAATATTTTGTTGGTGGGAGTGGATGATGCATGTCTTATGAACGATTAAATAAGCTTATCGATTAGCTACTGATGTGGGAGCATGCTACAGATACCAATAACATATCCTAACCCTCTCTAAACATTTTTATATCTCCAAAATAAACTCTCCTCATGGCGTATCCGGTTCATCCCATCGACTACCGATATGGTACTCCTGAGATGAAAAGAATTTGGAGCGAGAACAGCAAGATTAAAAGAATGATAAGAGTCGAAATAGCTCTTCTAAGAGCTTTATCAGAGATGGGGTACTTTGAAGCAGACATATCTAAGATAAAAAGAAAGACCCTCAAAATCAACCCCGATGATGTAAGAAAAATCGAAGATGAGATAAAGCATGACATAATGGCTCTCGTAAAAGCAATTTCAAATGTCCTTGATGATGATTCCGCAAGATGGGTTCACTTCGGTGCCACATCGAACGACATAATAGATACAGCAACCGCAACACAACTGAGAGATAGCACAAAGGTTTTTGAGTCGAAGCTGAGGAACCTAATCTTCCTCCTCGCTAAAAAGGCTGAAGAATACAGAGATGTTATCTGCTTGGGGAGAACTCACGGACAGCCAGCATTACCAACTACCTACGGATTCAGATTTGCTTTATGGACCTCTGAGATGATGAGACACTTTCAAAGACTGCAACAGCTAAAGGAGAGGCTCTTGGTGGGACAGATGAGTGGTGCGGTTGGAACTCAAGCGGGGTTCGGTAAAGACGGGATTAAAATTGAGAAGAGAGTTATGGAGTTATTAAACCTCAAACCATCTGAAATATCCTCCCAGATAATCCCGAGAGACATATACAACGAATATATAGAATTCCTTGCCAATTTTTCCGCAACACTTGAGAAAATCGCCACAAATCTGAGAATCCTGCAGAGAGGGGAGGTGGGAGAACTATCAGAGAAATTCGAGAAAAAGCAGGTAGGCAGTTCAACAATGCCCCACAAAAGGAACCCAATAGACAGTGAGAATATCTGCGGGCTTGCGAGGATAGTCAGAGGATTTGTCGAACCCCAACACCAAAGCTCGATTCTGTGGGAGGAGAGAGATCTAACGAACTCTTCCGCAGAGAGGATAATTCTTGCTGAAGCGACCGTCCTCGCAGACCACATACTAACGAAGATGATTAAGGTAATTTCAAATCTGACTCTAAACACATCAGCAATTGAGAGAAACCTCACCGCCCAGAAGGGCTTAAACCTGAGCGAAGCGGTAATGATTGAGCTAACGAAGAGAGGTGTGGGAAGACAGACTGCACACGAGATACTGAGGGAATCATCTTTAAGAGCCTACGAAGAAAGCAAATCACTCTTAGAAGTTTTAAAAGAAAATAAAGATGTATTAAAATATATAACTGCAGAAGAACTCGAGAAAATACTAAAACCGGAAAACTACTTGGGTACATCCATGGAAAGAGTCGATGCAATTTTAAAAAAGGTTAGAGAACTTTTAAATACCGCACAGTGAAAAGCACATGATGATAATAATCAAAAGGTTTAAGTATAATTGCATCATCATAATGATAGGTGGTGTAAATGGTAAAAATCGTCCATGCCCAGACTGTGTTGCCGGAGAGTGTGCTTGAGGAATTAAAAAAGAAGACGGGAGAGGGTGCTACAAAAGATGCGATAGCCAAGGCTGTTGATCACTATCTGATGTGTCCGTACACTCACGAAGAGCCCCTCGAGAAAAAGCTCGAAGAAGTTCTGAAAAAGAAGAAAAAATGATTGTTTTATAACTATTACTTTAACTATGCTCCTTGAGTCTTAACAATTAGCTATTAGCTAAACCACGCTAAATCCCACTCAAACTTCTCCCTTACCGCTATTGTAAAATCTTCGTGGTGAGAAGTGATCGTAACCTTTACCTCTAACCACGATATTGCACGCGAGCTCCCCTATCGCCGGAGCCAACGACATACCTCTCCTACCCAGTCCACAAACCAATACCAATCCCTTTACTTTATCCTCTCCAACAATTGGTAAATCATCCTTGGATACATCGTACACTCCTCCCCACTGCCTGAGAACAGATAACCCCTTTAAACTCGGTATCATTTCAACAGCTTTCTTGGCGTATCTGACCAAAAAATCCAAGGTGGATGATGTGTCTGGTTCGGTTACCTCCCTGCCAATAATGCCTCCGACTATCTCACCCCTTGCTGACTGGCTGAGATAAACACCATTCGATATGTTCAAAATATACGGATCGATGAATGGCTTCAAACTCTCAATAACACATACTTCCTCCTTTATTATCTTATTCTCAATCTCAATTCCTGCTATCCTATTCATCTGGTTACTCCAAGCTCCACATGCATTGACTACATAATCAAAATCAATATGCCCTTCTTCCGTTTTTAAGCCTTTAATTTCGTTATTCTCGATTACAAACTCCTTAACCTCAGAATTCTTCTTGATTTTTACTCCAAGATTTTCACATNCCTTCACAAATCCCCAAATAACAGGCCAAGGAAATATAACTCCTCCTTCCCCGAGAATTCCTCCCGCAACCGATTCGGGATTGAAACCCCTAACAATCTCCCTTATCTCGTAGGGATCTACCTCCCTAACCTTCACCCCCATCGATTTTTGCAGTCTGTATTCTTCGATAAGCTGTTCCATATCCATGTGGTTTGCAACCTTGAGATACCCGTCCTTTCTTAGCAGAAAGTTGAAACCGAACTCTCCCTGCACCTTATCGTAAATCTTCAAACTCCTCTTTGCAATTTCAATGAGTTCTCTCTTATCCATCATCGGGGTTACTCCACCTGAGTTCCTACCAGATGCACCGTAAAGATATGTTTTCTTTTCAAAGACTGTAACTTCTACCCCCTCCTTTGCGAGGTGATACGCTGTCGATAAGCCAGCAATCCCCGACCCAATTACCGCAACCTTCATTCCGCTTCACCTTCCATGAGAATGTANAGTGGAACCGGGTTGATAGGTGGTCTTTGGGTTGTAACACCTATCTCCTCAGGAGACTTTCCAGTTCTCTGAGAAAGAATCCTTAAAACATGCATTAAGCAACCTTTTCCCTGACAGAAACCAGTTGTTACACCAGTATATCTCTTCAAATTTTCTATATCATCGTATCCCTCTTCAATTGCGTGGATTATCTCTTCCTCCGTTATGTCCTCGCATCTGCAAACGATTTTTCGGTTTTTTACCATAAGGCACCACCTAATTCCTCAGCCTTGTTTTCCGACTTTGATTGCTCTAACTTCGAATATTTGGTCGGGTTCAACCTCTACCGTAACAAGAGAAGTCTGATCGTTTCTTTCAGGTGGTAAAACCCATGTTACTCTGCCTTTTCCAAGATGCTCTCCTTTCCTGTTGTATATCTCCACTATATCCCCCTTCTTGGGATAGGGTAGGAACTCATACGGAAGAGTTACATACCCCTTACCGTCCCTTAGTCTCAGCATGAAAATTGCAAGTCCGGGGCAAACCCTTATGCACTTCATACAACCCGTGCACTTCTCATAATCAACGATGGGGGGATCATTGATGTTTTGCATCGAAATCGCATCGTATTTGCATGATTCGAAACACGGTGAGCACGGAATCTCCTGAGGACACTCTATATATGCCACAGATTTCTTCCTTAATCTCTCTTCCGATGGTTTCGGTGGTAGCTCATCATCCTCGAGGTATCCTCTTTCCAAGTATCCCATCTCCATTTTTCATCCCTCACTTTGCGGAAATTTNACCTTTCTCCAGCTCTTTCAAATCTAAGGAGACTTCCTTCTCAAATGTGACTTTCTTGATACCTTCAACTATTCTTTTGCCGAATGGTCCCTCTCTGAATTCTTTCAAATCGTTTACAATTTCCTCTCTCAAGTTTATCGCTTCTTCATCTCCGTAGCCAAGTTTTATAGCAGCATCCAGCCCAGCAATTCTTCCCTCCATCATGGCAGATGTTGCCTCCTCTATTCCCGCCACATCTCCAGCGACATAAACTCCTTCAACTGAGGTCTCTCCATACTTTGTTCTCAATGGCACAAGACCACCAAGTTCTGGAACGAACTTCATCTCACAGCCAGCCTGATACAATAGCTCATGAGTTGGAGAGAGACCAATCGCAACGCAAATGAAGTCACAATCTATTATCTTCTCACTGCCTTTTACCTCACACCAATTTTTGTCAAGCTTGACTATCTCCGCCTTTTCAACCCTCTTTTTCCCTATCGCTCTCTTTATAGTGTGGCTCGTGTAGATAGGNACTCCGAGTCTTCTAACTTTGGCTGCATGAACAAAATATCCTCCAATTCTCGGCATTGCTTCAACAATAGCTGAAACCTCGATTCCAGCCTGCATCAACTGGTACGACAGGATTAAACCAACATTCCCGGAGCCTATTATTAAACCCCTGTTGCCCGGCTTAATTCCGTAGACATTCATCAGGGTTTGCACTCCTCCCGCTCCGTAAACCCCCGGTAAGTCGTTGTTCTCAAAAACAAGAGTTCTCTCATAGGCTCCGGTTGCGATGATTATCTTCTTAGCCTTCACTTTCAAGAGTTTCTTATCCCTCTCCACAGCACCGATAACCCCATCATATATACCGAAAACCTTAGTTTCGTACCTTACATCTATGTTCTTAAGCTCTTCAACCTCCTTTTTGAGAATTTCAGCGATTCTTATGCCCCTTGTACCCGCTCTGTGTTTTCCACTTCCGAAGAATCTGTGAGTTTGCTTTACAAGTTGTCCCCCGAGGAAGGGGTTCTCATCCATCAACACAACTTTCGCTCCCAATCTGGCAGAATATATTGCAGAACTCATTCCCCCGGGACCACCACCAACAACCGCAATATCAGTCTCTATTTCCTCATAACCTCCCCTGCCCTCGAACTCCTTCTCTGGTGGGCTTCCAGTTCCCGCAAAACCTCTTATTTGTTTGGTAACAAATTCTCTGAGTATCGTTGGACTTGTAAACTTCTTGTAATGCGAGCCGTGAGGGTAAAACCTATCGATTACCTTATCAAGAACCCCCAAAAAATCTCTATCTGCATTTGGAAATGAATTTTGAGTTTTTACCTGCATTCCTTCCCTAACATAAACCTTACAAACCCTTATGTTCGGGATGCCATCCACTTCCATCATACATGAGGAGCACTTACCAATAGCGCAGAAGAAACCCCTTGGGCGATGAAATCTGAAAGACCTGCTGAATGTCGTTATTCCACTTGCATATAAAGCGGATGCTACGGTCTCTCCTTCGTAAGCCTTTATCGGTTTACCGTTAAAGTAAATCGTAATTTCCTTTCCTCTCCTGAATTCGATTATCGGATGTTCTGTTAGCCTCATTTTCCACCCCTCGGACTTTTGTATAAAATGCGGTATAACAGAATTTAAGTTAACAGTGACTGTTATTTAAGTTTTATCTAATTTATTTATTATCATAACCGTCTTATGTTATTTTAATTATTATTAATGACGAACTGTTAATCTACTAAAAAATCATCTTTAATAATTATTGATTATTGGTAGTATATTTATTTATTGAAATTTCAAAAACCGTAAACTTTTATAATTTATAGGCTCTTGTTCACTTATGTCAACCGTGGATGGAGGAAAAGATTCCACCGCATCGAGAGGTTCAATTATCGTGGATGAGGATAAATGCATCAGTTGTGGAGTGTGTGTTGCGGTCTGCCCTCACGATGCTCTTTCTCTTGAGAACCGCGTTCCTGTTACCATTGGAAAATGCAAAGTTTGTGGATTGTGCTCCTCAGGGTGCGTTACTAAGGCGATAACAATGAGATCCAAGAACTTCAGAGATGACGGGATTCTCGAGAAATTTGACGGTAGCAAAGTAGCTGTTTTCTCATGCAGGAAGATCTCAAGGGACTACATATCCCTGATGTGCTCCGGGAGAATAGACATGAGCATGATTATCTCNGCCTTCGAGAGAGGAGCCCATGCGGTTCTTGTTGCAGGATGCGAAAGCTGTGGAAATAGATACGGAAGTAAAGAGGCAGAAATAAAAATCAACACCGTAAAANTAATACTTGAAAAGGCTGGAATTGATCCAGAAAGAGTGAGATTCGTTTATGGAGACTTCACAGACGAACTAAAAGAGATCAGAGAGTATGTTGAGGGGTTAGGGNAGATTACCGCCGACTTGAGTGTTATAAAAATGGTGACCTTAGATAGAGTTCTCAGATCATTAGTTTCAAGAAAGAGGGGACTCGTTGAAGACGGAAATGTTTACGGAGAGAGAGTTGACGAGAACAGAATGGGTTCTCTTATAGATGCTGTAGTCTCATTCTCACTGAACGCCTCGAGGATACTCTCGGTACTAAACGGAAGAGCGGATGTGGATGAGATTGCACAGAAAACAGGACTCGGTGAGGATGAGATCGTAAAAACCCTCATTGAGATGAGAAGGAGAGGAATGCTGAATTTAGAGTTCAAAGGGAAGATTATCTGTTATTCGAGGTGATTCGATGGGGGCTATACTCGTCATCGGTGGTGGAATTGCAGGGATGCAGTCCGCACTTGATCTTGCGGAATCAGGGTTCAAGGTTTACCTCCTCGAAAAGTTACCGAGTATCGGAGGAAGAATGTCACAGATAGACAAAACATTCCCCACAAACGATTGCTCGATGTGTATCCTATCACCGAAATTGAACGAGGTTGGAAGACACGAGAATATTGAGATTCTGAATAACTCAGAACTCGTATCTGTCGAAGGAAGTGCGGGAGATTTTAGAGTCAGGATTAGAAAAAATCCCCTCTATGTAGATACGGACAGATGCACCGGATGTGGAGTCTGCTCGGAAGTCTGTCCGGTAAACGCAATTGATGAGTACAACGAGGGTTTATCCCTAAGATCATCAATTTACATCAGATATCCGCAGGCAATTCCAAGGATTTACAGCATTGACAGAGAGAGATGCATAGGGTGCGGAATGTGTCAAAGCGTATGCTTGGCGAAGGCTATAGACTACAACCAAAAACCCCATGAAGTCGAACTGAATGTTGGATCGATAATTCTCGCGGTCGGAGGGGGGCTCGCCGATCCTACAAAGAGGAAGGAGTACGGATACGGAATATTCCGAAATGTTGTNACGGGGATCGAGTTTGAAAGGCTTCTCTCCGCTACAGGTCCGTTCGAAGGGCATGTTCTGACATCCAACGGGAGAGAGCCCAAGAAAATTGCATTCATACAGTGTGTTTGCTCAAGAGATGAGAAGACCAATCCGTGGTGCTCATCTGTTTGCTGTACCTACGCTACCAAGCACGCCATAATTGCAAAGGAGCACATGCCAGAGGTGGAAACCCACATATTCGCAATGGATATTAGAACCTTCGGAAAAGGATTCGAAGAGTACGCCAAAAGAGCAAAAGAGGAATATGGAGTCATCTATCACAAAGCAAGAGTCCCCGTAATATACGAAAAGCCGGATAAGAGGTTAATCGTGAAATACGAAGAGAACGGGAAATCAAAAGAGGAGGAATTCGATCTTGTAGTTCTATCCACAGGTTTTGAACCTCCAGACGACGCAAGAAAATATGCCGAGATCCTCGGAATAGAGCTTAACGAATACGGATTTTGCAAAACCGATCCATTTAACCCACTTGAGACTTCAAGACCCGGAATTTTTGTTGCAGGAGTTTTCAGTGAGCCAAAGGATATCCCGGAAAGTGTTGCACAGGCAAGCGGTGTCTCAGCCAGAGCTTCAGCTTTGATTGCACACAGAAGAGGAGAATCGATCTCGAAAAAGGAGTATCCCCCAGAGAAGGATGTGATAGGTGAGGCTCCGAGAATAGGTGTTTTCGTATGCCACTGCGGGATAAACATTGCGAGCGTTGTGGATGTGGAGAGAGTCGCAGAATACGCGAAAACTCTCGATAATGTTGTCTACGCCGAAAACACCCTATTTACATGCTCTGCAGACACTCAAGAGAGGATGAAGGAGATAATCGAAAAATACGATTTGAACAGAATTGTCGTTGCAGCGTGCACACCAAGGACACACGAACAGCTTTTCAGAAACACCCTAAGAGAGGCTGGTTTAAACCCGTATCTGTTTGAGTTCGTTAACATCAGGGAACAATGCAGTTGGGTTCACATGAACGAACCCGAAAAGGCGACTCAAAAGGCGATGGAACTCGTGAGGTCAGGGGTTGCAAAGGCAAGACTGCTCGAGCCATTACCGTTTGTAGAGGTGGACATATCCAAGAGAGCTTTAATAATCGGTGGCGGGCTTGCAGGGATGGTTTCAGCTCTTACTCTCGCAGAACACGGGTTTGAGAGCATAATTGTGGAAAAGGAAAGAGAACTCGGTGGGAATCTAAGACACATCTATTACACAATAGATGGGAAAAATCCTCAGGAGTTGCTCAGAGAGTTGGTGGAAAAGGTTGAAAGCAATCCTCTGATAAAGGTCTACAAGAACTCAGAGGTTAAAAGCATTGAGGGTTTTGTCGGTAACTTCAGAAGCATAATAAAAGGAGAGGAAGAGTTCGAGGTTGAACACGGAGTTGTTATAGTCGCTACTGGAGCCAGAGAATACAGGCCAAAGGAGTATTCATACAACGAGAGCGAGAAAGTCATAACCCAAGTGGAACTGGAAGAATTGCTTGCAAAAGGGGAGAAAATAGACAGTGTTGTTATGATACAGTGCGTCGGTTCAAGAAATGAAGAGAGAGAGTACTGCAGTAGNATCTGCTGTCAAACCGCAATAAAAAATGCCCTCAAAATAAAGGAGATCAATCCATCTGCAGATATCATAATCTTATACCGAGATATAAGAACTTATGGTTTTCTCGAGAAGTATTACGACCTTGCAATCGAGAAAGGAGTTATATTCATACACTACAGCGAAGATAANCCACCGAGGGTTGAAGGAAATACCGTCATATTCTACGATGAAATTCTGGGTGAAGAAGTAAGTTACACACCGGAGAAAATCGTACTCAGTTCCGCAACAATCCCGAGAGAGGATAACAACAATCTGGCAAAGATGCTTAGGGTTCCTTTAACTCAGAACGGATTTTTCTTAGAGGCTCATCCGAAACTCAGACCAGTTGACTTCGCATCAGAAGGGATTTATGTATGTGGTATGGCACATAGCCCAAGATTGATCCCGGAAACAATCTCCCTTGCTTCCGCATCCGCATCAAGAGCTTTAACAATTTTATCAAAAGACAGAATACTCATGGATGCAAGCAAAGCTGTTGTTATTCGTGAAAAGTGTGATGCGTGCGGGATGTGCGTGGAGGCATGTCCGGTTTCAGCCATAANAGTAAAAGAGTTCGAAAATAGAGGTGTTGTAGAGCTAAAAGCAGATGTTAACAGGGCGGTTTGCCTCGGGTGCGGGGTTTGCCACGCCACCTGTCCGAAAAGCGCGATAGTGGTAAAAGGATTTACAGTTGACCAAATCAAAGCAATGGTTGATGCAATAGCTGTTGCGAGGTGATTTTATGGATTTTGAGCCAAAAATACTTGTATTCGCATGTAATTGGTGTTCTTACGCGGGAGCGGATCTTGCAGGTACGAGCAGATTACAGTACGCACCAAATGTTAGAATTGTCAGGGTTATGTGTTCCGGAATGGTCAACCCAGCCTTGATCTTGCACGCATTCAGAATGGGATTCGACGGTGTTGTTGTTGCGGGCTGTCATCCCGGAGATTGTCACTACAATGTAGGGAACTACTATGCGAAAAAGAGGATTGTGCTTTTAAGAGAATTGCTCGAATTCGTTGGATTCGAATCGGAGAGGCTAAAGCTACTATGGGCTTCAGCAAGCGAGGGAAAGAAATTCGCTGAAGAAATGAACGAGTTCACCGAAAAAATCAGAGAACTCGGCCCTCAAGAGAAGTTCAGGAGGTGCCAAAAATGAAAAAAGAAGAATCTAAGATAAGCAAAATAAAAGATAGAGTTGCGAAACTCCTTGAGAAGGATGTATCGGTGTTCATAGCCTATGAGAGGATGCCATTTGAGTTGAAAGACAGGCTCACGATAATAAGTTCTCCAAAAGAGGTTGATAAAATATCAGTATCCCCTTTCATGGTCGGTAGCCCTGCAAGGATGCTCTTGGAGATTGGTGGGATAGATGATGGGAAGATCGGTNTTATTGCAAGAGCATGCGACACAAGAGCTATAAAGCAGTTGATAAAGGAAGGGAAGATCAAGAGGGAGAGAGTATACATCATGGGAATCACATGCGGAGGTATGGTTAACACAAGAAAGCTGAGATCACCGAGGTTCGAGAACGGAAGGTTGTATGATCATGATAGGGAAGTTCACATGAAGGATGTTCTTTACGATACCTGCAGTAGATGTGAGGATCCACTTCCAGTTCTTTATGATGAGGTTTTTGATGTGTTTGATGTATTTGAAGGTGTTAGTAAGGCAGATGAGAGCACAGAGGAGATTGAAGGTGACAGAGAGAAGAGATGGAGCTACTGGATGGGAGAGATGGAGAAGTGCATAAGATGCTACGCATGCAGGAGTGCGTGTCCGATGTGCTACTGCACCGAGTGCTTGGTTGATCCAATAAATCTCGCAGTTTCACCGTTCACATCTGCAGAAGAAAAGGCATCTTACCCGAGATTCCTTGGAAAAACCATCTCAGCAGAAGACAATCTTTTCTACCATATAATAAGAGTCCTGCATCATGCAGGAAGGTGTGCAGATTGCGGAGAATGTGAGAGAGCTTGTCCAATGGACATACCGATTAGAGAACTTGAAAGAAAAATGAGAGAAGTGGTTAGAGATGTATTCGGTTACGATGATGATGAAATTCCGTTTCTCGCAAAGTTAGACATGATCCCGGAGGGAAGATAGCATGTTCGTTTACGAGGGAGAATTTATCAAAACCTTGGCTGAAAAGCTGATTTCGGAAGACTACAGAGTTTATGTTCCCGACAGTAGATCCTTCATAGAATACGAGAAAGCTAAGGATATACCAAAAGGCAAAACAAGGAAGTCAATAAAGGAGTTCCTATTGCCTCAGAACGAAGTTTTAATTAGGTATGGGAAATGGATTGAAGAAGTACCCTTAGATAGGGAAAAGAGGGCTTTAATAGGAGTAAATCCATGTGATGCAAAAGCGGTCACCCTCTTAGACAAAATATACCTCGAAGGTTTGATGGATCCGTATTACCAGACGAGAAGGGAGAACACGCTGATAGTATCGAGAAACTGTGAACCGAACAATTACTGCTTCTGCGAGAGTTTCGGATTAACTCCATTCTCCACAGAGGGAAGCGACATATTTCTAATCGAGAAAGGAGAAAGGACTTACATCATTCCCGTTACAAGCAGAGGAGAGAAGATTTTAAGCTCGATTGATGGTCTGATGAATACTGATGTTGATGAATCGAGCATCATCGTGCAACATAACTTCAGTAGAAAGGTTAACCCGGACATCCAAGATGAATTGAGGAAGAAATTCGACGATGAGATGTGGAAAAGAATATCCTTGAACTGTATAAGTTGTGGGACATGTACATTTCTGTGCCCAACTTGTTTCTGCTTTGACATGTTGGACGAGGGTGAAAAAGAGGGTTTCAGATACAGGGCTTGGGACTCGTGCCAGTTCCCCCTGTACACCTTGGAAAGTTCCTCCCACAACCCAAGGAGGGAGAAATGGCAGAGGTTAAGGAACAGATTCTACGATAAATTCCTCTACACGGTAGAATCAAAAGGAGAGATTTTCTGTGTAGGTTGTGGAAGATGTATCGAGTTCTGCCCCGGAGGAATAGACATAACGGAGATACTGGCGGAGGTGGAGAAATGATCTCAGCACAATCAATTCAAAACCCATACTTACCTTTCAAGGCTGAAATAATCGATATCAAGCAGGAAGTTAAAGGTGCAAGAGCAATTAAAACCTTCAAAGTGAAGGTTGTTGATGGAGAGAGATTCGACTACCAGCCCGGACAGGGTTGTCTCGTGTCCGTTTTCGGAAGAGGTGAGAGTTGGTTTACCATAGCAAATTCTCCAACTCGCCCCGACCTCGAGTTCAGTGTTCTAAAAACAGGAAAAGTCACAACCAAGCTTCACGAGTTGAATGTTGGGGATGTTGTTGGTTTGAGGGGGCCCCACGGCAGACCTTTTCCGGTTGATGATTGGAGGGGCATGAACATCCTAACTGTCGGTGGGGGCATAGGTCAAACACCGCTAAGATCTGTCTATCAGTACATCATAGACAACTACAACGATTACGGAGACCTTACAATCGTGTACGGTGCAAGAACTTCAAGAGATCTGGTATATAAAGATGAGCTGATAGATCTGATCAATCAAGGATACAGTGTGCACCTCTCGATAGACATACCTGAAGAGAGCTGGGAATACTTTGTAGGGTATGTCCCCGATAACCTAAGAAGATTGAAGCCAAATCCGGAAAATACAGTTGCGATAATATGCGGACCACCNATAATGATCTCAATCTCATTAAAGGTGCTGAAAGACCTCGGTTTCAAGGAGGAGCAAGTGTACACCACACTTGAAAGGAGGATGAAGTGCGGGATCGGAAAGTGCGGAAGGTGTAGGATAGAGAGCAAGTATGTCTGCAGGGATGGGCCCGTTTTCAGGTATGACGAGCTCTCAGGATTGCTCGAAAAAACGTAAGATGAAAGGTGATGAAGATGATTAACCTAAGTGAGGAAAGGGATAAAAGCCTTATCGATGAGATTATTGCTCTTGGAGGGCATGATTTGGTTAAATGCTACCAGTGTGGCACATGCATAGCGGATTGCCCAACTGGTGTATCTGATCAGCCACTAAGTGCAAAAAGAATTATCCACATGATAAAACTCGGATTGAGGGAGAGGCTTTTAGAGGAGGAAACCCCTTGGATGTGCGTAACATGNGAGGGTTGTGAAGAGAGGTGTCCGAGAGGAGCAGAACCCTTCGAAATAATACTTGCAGTAAGAAGATGGCAGTGCAAGGAGGATGAGACCTATATTCCTCTCGTACTCGGTGAAATTTATGAAAGAGGGCACACTCAAAACATTGTAAATGCCAAAGAGCTTAGAAGGTCGCTTGATCTACCGGAATTGCCACCGACAGTAATAAGCAAGAAAGAATACCTCGAGAAATTCAGAAAACTGCTCAAAGAGACGGAAATAGTGAGAGAGTACGGGTACATTTTCGGAATAGACGAGGAGTGATGAAAAAATGAGGTTTGGTCTGTTCCTTGGCTGTAACATGCCCGCTATCAGACCGGATGTTGAGAAAGCGATAAGAAGTGCCCTTCCCGCTGTTGGAGTAGAGGTAGTGGACATCGAGGGCTCTGCATGCTGTCCTGCGTTTGGAACATTCTACTCGGTGGATGAGGACTCAGCCTTAGCGGTAAACGGATGGAATCTTGCCTTAGCGGAAAAGCTCGGAGTGGACATAGTCGTCCAATGCGGAAGTTGCTACTCCACCCTAAAGCTCGGCAGACACAAAATCCTGAACGGAAGGAAAGAGGATGTGAATAAGTATCTTGCCAAGGTTGGACTGAGATACGACGGGAGAATAGATGTCAGACACATCATCGATGTCTATCGAAATGTCGTGGGCTTAGATAGGATAAGGAACAGCCTGAAGTACTCCCTCGAAGACATGAAGGTTGTCGTTCAGAACCCATGCCATGTTCTCAGACCGAGCAAAATCTTAGGCTTTGACGACCCAGAGAACCCTTCCGCACTGAAAGAGATTACCGAGGCACTCGGTGCAGAGGTGCCGTACTACGAGAGATACAAACAGTGTTGTGGAGGTTCCGGTGGATTCTCAAAGAGAGATAAAAAAGCNAATCTTGAATTTACAAAGAAGAAATTCGACTCAATGAAGGAGGAGGTTGATCCTGACTTAATAGTTGTATCATGCATAACATGTCTCCTCCACTTGGATGGTGTTCAGGAGGAGATGAGGAACAGAGGGATGATAGATTACAAAATACCAGTCTTTGACTTCTCTCAAATTCTTGCCATCTGTCAGGGCAAAGATCCAGACAAGGTGGCAAGATTGTGTATTACTCCGAGGGATGAGGTGATAAAGAGGATACTCGAAAACCCCTTGTAAATTACAAATAGTAATTATTTAACCCTGTTACATTCGCAACATTTATATATTGATGGTTTAGATTAGACACCGTGACATCGAAAACGATTGATGAGATTAATGAGAAAATTTCAGATGGTTCGGCGGTAGTTGTTACAGCGGAGGAAATGAAAGAAATAGTGGAAGAGGTTGGGGCTGAAGAAGCAGTAAAACAAGTGGATGTCGTTACCACTGGAACATTTGGTGCAATGTGTTCTTCCGGAGTTTTCTTCAACTTCGGACACGCTGATCCACCCATAAAGATGCAGAAAGTATGGATGAACGATGTGGAAGCTTATACGGGAGTTGCAGCCGTGGATGCTTACCTTGGNGTTACTCAGATTTCGGAGAAGCTCGGCATTGAATACGGAGGAGCCCATGTAATAGAGGAACTCGTGAGAGGGAAAGAGATTGAACTGAGAGCAACCGCATACGGTACAGACTGCTATCCAAGAAAGGAACTCGTGACAGAGATCACACTTGACGATGTAAATCAAGCGGAGATGGTAAACCCAAGAAACGCCTATCAAAGATACAAAGCTGCAACCAACTCCTCGAACAAGATTCTCAAAACATACATGGGCACACTTCTTCCGAACTTCGGAAATGTAACATTTGCTGGAACCGGGGAGATTTCACCTCTAAACAATGACCCTGAATATCGAACCATAGGTCTCGGAACGAGAATATTCTTATGCGGAGCTGAAGGCTATGTCATCGGAGAGGGTACGCAACACGCCCCTCCATTCGGAACGCTGATGGTCAAAGGAGACCTGAAAGAAATGGATCCAGAGTATATGAGGGCATGCGTTTTTCCGGGATACGGTGTTTCCATGTTCATAGGAATAGGAATACCAATTCCGATTCTGGATGCTGAGATGGCTAAGTTTACTGCAATCAGAGACAGAGATATAGAAACTGAGATTCTCGATTACGGAGTTCCAAGAAGAGGAAGACCTGTTGTGAGGAAGGTAAACTACGAGGAACTAAAGAGCGGAAAAGTTGAGATAAACGGAGAGGAAGTTAGAGTCTCGCCTCTCTCCAGCTATTCTGTTGCACGAAAGATAATGGAGGAGCTGAAAAGGAGGATCGAAAAAGGAGAGTTCTACCTTTCAGAGCCTATAAAAAGAATCCCCGTAAAAAGCGAGTTCAAACCGATGAGACAGAAAGAGATAGTCGTTGTGAGAAACCTCATGTCCCCTGCTATAAAGATTTACGAAGGCACTGAGATAGTATCCGCTTCAAAGCTCATAATAGAGAAGGGTGTAAACCACTTACCGGTTGTTGACAGAGAGGGTAAGCTCAGAGGGATCGTTACATCATGGGACATTGCAAAGGCGGTTGCCAAGGGAAGATTAGAGAGAGTTGATGAGATAATGACTAANGATGTCGTAACGGTGGGTGCAGAAGACCCTATAGAGTTCGCAGCGGAAAAGCTGAAGAGATACAACATCTCAGCACTACCGGTGATTGATGCAAAGAAGAGAGTTCTCGGCATGCTGACATCAGAAGATATAAGCTCACTAATAGCAAGGAGGGGATAAAAATGCTCTTGCATCTAAAATTTGACTCAAAATCTGTCAGAGAACCCGTAATATCCAAAACAACACTCGAAAAGAATACGCTCATAAACATAATCAGAGGGAGTGTTGGAGCGAGAGAGGGTGAACTTGTAGTTGAGATAGATGACTCGAGAGCCGACGAGATAATAGAGTACATAAAGGGAAAAGGAGTAGATGTAACGAAAATCGTGGAAAGAATATCCAAAGACGATGAGAGGTGCGTTCACTGCGGTGCATGTGTGAGCATATGCCCAGTAGAGGTTTTCAGAATTGAGGAGTTCAGGATCGTTGCAGATCAGGACAGATGCATAAGATGTGGCATATGCGTCAATGTGTGCCCGCTGAGTGCTCTCGAGCTACCAAGATTTTAATTTTTAAATAACCCACAAGTTACAAGCCTATGAAGTACACCAAATTTAAATTCAAACACAAGGAGACGATAGTTACGGTTCTCGCAGAAAATGATAATCAATACAACAAAGCGGTATCCGCCATTCTCCAAGCAAGGAGAAGAATAGAGGAGATGATAAAAAGAGACCCCTACTTCCTAACAACCTATGAACCATATGATGGAAAAGGAAACTCGGAAATCGTTGAGAAAATGATACACGCCTCCAGAATAGCCAATGTCGGACCGATGGCGTGCGTTGCTGGAGCTATCGCTGGATATGCTGTTCGTGCAATGCTTTCAGAGGGAAACTTTGCGGTAGTTGATAACGGAGGAGACATAGTAATTCACTCCAGCGAAGAATTGAGCTTCGGGATCTACACACCAAACGACTTGAGTCTCGGATTTAAGATTAACCCTGAAGGTTTTTACTCCATTTGCACCTCAAGTGGAACTGTTGGACATTCTGTGAGCTTTGGATTTGCGGATGCGGTTACGATATTTTCGAAAGATCCAGAAATTGCAGACTGTTTCGCAACCAGAATTGGAAACGAAATAAAGGAAGAATTTAGCAAAAAAGAGATTCGGGATGTTCTCAAGAAGTTCTGGGACAGCTCAAAAGAATATATAGACGGAATACTCATCATAAAGGGAGACATTATTGGAAAAATAGGAAATGTTCCAAAATTAATAAGGATGAAGGTTGATTACGATTTAATAACGAAAGGATAGTGAATCAGATTACAGACCTTTTCCTGAACTTGTGACCACAAACTGGACAGGTATAACTACCCAGAGTGGGATTAAACTGCCACCACCAATCCTCCTGCTGAAATCCACAGTTAGGACATTTAACCATCATAGTCGTACCATTCCCGTTGTTTGTACCTCTCCTCCTTCCAAGGGTTTCCTCGGTTGTGGTAGCCCCTGCTCTCCCAATATCCTTCCTCATCCTCCTCCGTAAACCTTACCCCTACAACCCACTTCGCACTCTTCCAGAAATAAAGCCTTGGAACCACAAGGCGAACAGGGTAGCCGTGCTCAGTTGGTATTTCTCTCTCATCCATCTCCCATGCAAACACAACATCTTCCTCAAGAAAGTTCTCAAGAGAGATGTTCGTCTTGTATCCATCTGCAGAGTGAACTATCGCAAAATTTGCCCCCTTTGGCTTACAAATATCTGCTATCGTCCTTGAACTAACACCCTTCCATTTTATACCCAACTTGCTCCATCCGGTAACGCAGTGAACATCGGAATAAACTTTTACGGTGGGGAGAGATTTAAACTCACCAAATGTCAGTTCAATTTCCCTCTCAACACAGCCCCATACTTTAAATCTCCACTNATCGATGTCAATTTGAGGAATGCCATCGTACTGAAGTACTGGTAGCTTTTTTACAACTTTCTGTCCNGGAGGTAACCTATTCTCTCTTTTTGTATCCGGACTTATTACCAATTTTTCTTCCATTTTATCCACAATAATTTATTTCGCAGAGTTAAAAAATTTTCTTTTTCGTAATTCGAGTTGATTATCTCCTTTTTCGTTACCGTCACTCATCCAACACTCTAAACATTCCTCTAAAACTAAAAGCCCAAGGAAGAATTAAAGAGAGGTGCTAAGAAATATTGTAATCCCTACTCAACAGTGTAATTTTAATTCAACCTATTCACTCTACAATACCCATACAGAGCCTTTCGAACTTTTCATGCTCAAGTAGCTCTTGAGCCTTTCCATCAAAAACAACTCGCCCACTAACGAGNAAATACGCATTTTCACTTATCTCCAGTGCTCTTTTAACATTCTGCTCCACAAGAGCAATGGTTAGCTTGAAGTCGTCTCTGAGCTCAAGTATTTTGTTAAATATTATCTCCGCAAATTTTGGAGATAGTTGTGCGGTGGGTTCGTCGAGCATTAGAACCTCCGCTCTTCTTACAAGTGCCGTCGCTATAGCGAGGAACTGTCTTTCCCCCCCGCTCAGAGTTCCAGCTTTTCTGTTGAGGAAATCCTTCAATTCGGGGAATGCATTCAGAGCTATCTCCCGCCTCTCAGTGTACTCATCACCATTCAGCGTGTAACCTGCTATCTTAAGATTCTCTTCCACCGTGAGATTCGTAAAAACATTGTCAACCTGGGGGAGATAAGCTATGCCTTTCTTCGTTCTATCGTGCGGTGGAACTTTCGTGATGTCTTCGTCTTTGTAGAAAACCTTTCCGGAATACACGGTTGTAAGACCGAATATCGATTTTAGGAGTGTGCTTTTACCGCTTCCGTTTGGACCCACTATTGTAGTTATTCCCCCTTTTTTTATCTCTGCATCAATGTCAAAGAGCACATGAACTTCTTTATATCCCGCACTAAGTTTCTCGGTATGTATCACCTAAATACACCTCTATTACATCTTTGTTATTCATTATCTCCTCTTCAACACCTTTTGCGATGACTTCTCCATTAGCCATCACATATATGTAGTCAACATACGGCAGTACGAGATCGAGCCTATGTTCCACTATAAGGAAGGTGTACCCCCTCTCCTTCAAATCGGTTATCCTTTCAAGGATTGACTCAGCAAGAACGGGATTCACACCTGCTACCGGCTCATCCATTATAACAAGCTTGGCGGATGTCATCATAGCCCTTCCGATTTCAAGAAGCTTCAGCTGCCCCCCACTAAGATTTGATGCTTGTGAATCCCACAGATGGTCGATTTTGAGGAATTCAAGGACATTAAAGGCTTTCTCTACAGTTTCCTCCTCAAACTTGTTCCAAGAAGGAGTAATACTATGGAATATATTTTCACCCGGATTATCCACGGATATTAAAAGATTTTCGAGCACGGTCAGTTTCTTTAGCGGTTGCGGGATCTGAAATGTTCTGACTATTCCGCTCCTATAGATCTCATGCGGTGGCTTATTTGTTATCTCAACTCCTTCAAAATAAACATGACCTTCATCAGCCTTATAATACCCGGAAACGGTATTTATGAAGGTTGTTTTACCGCTTCCGTTTGGTCCAATTATGAGGGTAACTTTACCCTCCTTAACATCAATATCCACACCGTTTAACGCTTTTAAACCTTCAAAAAATTTAGAAAGATGTTTAGTTTTTAGTAAATCACTTCCATTCGATTTCATCCTTCTCAGACTTCCATACTCCTTTCAGTACCCACTCGCAGTTCTCAACACCCCAGATCGCGTAGTCTCCAGAAGCTCTGTCGTTCCACTCGTTGAGCTTGATGTAACCGCTGACAGGTGTAACACCATATTCGCCCTTGCTGTACTTCTCGGTCACCTGTGGCATGATCTCTGCGACCGCATCCGGATCGAACTTGCCCTTACTGTCATAGACCTCTGCAAACGCCAAGGCAAGCACCCATGCACCATCGTATGCATCCAGACCGTACTGATATGTCGTTCTGCCATATTTGGCATAGTATGTCTTGTTGAGTTGCTCATAGCTGTCTCCCTTTGAATCGAACAGAGTTGAATACATCTTAACCGCGTTCACTCTGTCACACATTTCCGTAATCTTTCTGCTCTTTGCAGCACCATCAGATCCGATCCACATAACCTTCAACGCAATGGAGTCTGAGCCAGCCTGAGACATNATAGTNTATGCTTCCTCATAGCTGAACGCAACAACCGCAATCTTGTCCACACCATACTTATCAGCGAGGGTGTTCAGCTTCTCCTCAATTGACTGTAGATACGGTGACATGTCTGCTGGTGGAGGATCAGGATACTCCACGGATCCCGCAACTTCAACACCGTAGTTCTCGAACAACGGAATTGCCGCATCGTTCAATCCTTTACCCCATGCATTACCCACATAGGTTATAACGACACCCTTTATCCCAAGATCCGCAACCTCTCTGGCAATTGCCTTAGTCTGGAAATCATCAGTCGCAACGAACCTGAATATGAACTTCTTCTCCTCAGGTTTAGTTACACCGAGAAGTGATGGAATGGCTGTTGATGATGGAGATACTATAATGATCTTGTTTGCTGTAACATATTCCGCTATGTTTTTGACTTCTCCACTACCCATTGGACCCACAATAAGTCTGACTCCTTTTCCATGCAAAGACTGCACCTTATCGAGGGCGACCTTTGGATCCACTCTTGTATCCTCAACATAGATTTTTACTCTATACGGCTTACCTTTCGACTCAAAATACTTGTTTATTTCATCCTTCGCTATTTCCACAGTTGCCTTGATGTCCTCACCGTAGGTGGTGAGGGGTCCAGAAAGATCTACCAGCACACCGATAGGTATCTCCACCTCAGCAGGGGCTGAGGGTGTTTCCTTGGGTGCAGGAGTTTCTTTTGGAGTTTCCTTGGGTGCAGGGGTTGGTTTTGCAGGTTGCTCTCCCGCACAAGCCATCAGCAATATTGCGATGGCTATTACCAATACTAATTTCTTCCATGACATGTGCTAACGATAAACCTAAAAGTTTAAAAACTTTCGGTTTAAACTTGCGAGCATGTCAGTACTGGAAGGGGCGATAATCTACTCAAATCTTCTCGTACTCTTGGCAGTGGGTCTCACACTAACATACATCACGACAGCGGTTCCAAACTTCGCTCAGGGCTCCTTTGCAGTATTTGGAAGCTATATTGCCTTAACCTTGTTAAGACTGTTTAATATTCACCCCTACTACTCCATCCCCCTCGTCTTCGTTATGGGTGGTTTGTTAGGGGTTGCTATTTATATGGGGGTTTTAAAACCCCTAATCTCCCGAGGAGCAGAGGTTGTAATCCTTATGATCGCTACATTAGCTGTTGATTTGATTCTTCTCGGTTTGTTAGGTTCCTATTCTGATTATCTTGGTGTTATAACAAAAAAATCCGCTAAAAAATTCATTTTAACCCCATACGATTTTGAGGTTGCAGGGACAACGGGCATATTTTTTGTGTCCATTTTAACAATAGTGGTGATACTTGGAGGGTTGTACCTCCTTCTCTTCAAAACGAAATTTGGAGTTGCTATGAGAGCATCTATGGAGAACCCAGACTTGGCGGAGATAATGGGGGTTAATGTTGAGATTACAAGACTGACATCATGGATTCTGTCCGGAGCTTTAGCTTCGGTAGCGGGTGTTCTCCTGCCGTTCAGACAGGAGATAGTACCAATGACAGGAGGAATAATTATAGTCTCGATATTCGCATCAAGCATCGTAGGAGGGTTGAGCAGTATTTTCGGTGCCCTGCTTGGCGGATACATCGTTGGAATGTCCGAGTCATTCGTGACCTTTTACCTCTCAAAGATCTTTGGTCCAAGTGTTCTCGTTTACAGCAGAGTTGTATCCCTGATCGTTTTGATTGTAACGCTAATTCTCGCACCTAGGGGAATTACCTCAATAAAATGGAGGAGGATTAAATGGCTCAAGAATTTCTTCTCTTAAACATAGTAATATGGGTTGGACTGTATCTGATTGTTGCGTTAAGCCTCAACATAGAGTACGGCTACGGTGGAATTCCGAACTTCGGAAGGGCTTTAGCTGTGCTTATCGGTGCAATTGCGGTGGGAGGGATAGTGAACAGAATCTTGATGGTTATCTTCGGAATAAGCGGACAGATAATAGATGCAAGCGGTGTTGTTAAAACGACATTAAACGACATCATAGCACAGAACCCTATCTACGGTATTGGTCTATTCCTTTTCTGCTTGATTGTCGCGGGCATTGTTGGAGCAATTACCGGAGCCATCTTCATCCTCCCGAGTGCTAAGCTATCAGAGGACTATCTGGCGATAACTCTTCTCGCAATAAGCGAGGTTGCATTCATGGTCAGCTACTACCACCCAGACATAATAGGTGGCTACTACGGCGTTACATTCCCGAATGTTTTCAACTTCGTTCCCGGTGAAGTTAGACTATCTGTTTTTGCAGGAGTCATAATCCTAATTGCATTTTTCGTGTATNTGTTCGTCAATAGGGTTCTGACTTCCCCCTATGGTAGATTGCTAAAGGCTATGCGAGAGAACGAGGATGTCGTCTCCGCTTACGGCAAGAACATCATGATGCTAAGGATAAAAACCGTAGCCCTTGGCTCAGGGATCGCTGCTTTAGCAGGAGCGTTGTATTCCATGTTCTCGGTCAATGTAATCGCAACAAACTTCAGCAGAGTTGAGTGGACATTCTACCCAATCTTGATGATCCTCTTAGGAGGACTCGGCAACACGAGAGGTGTTTTCTTGGGTGTAACCTCATTTGTTGTCGCGAGGATACTTCTCATAACATACAAGTTCGAGATTGTGGAGATTCTGAGCCTACCTTTCGATCCAGTGTGGTTAGAGTACATNCTCTTCGGGTTCGTGATGCTCATAATACTGATCTACAGGCCGGAAGGAATACTGAAGGAGAAGCCTGTATTCACTCCTCCAATAAAGAAAGTTATAAAAAAGAGAAAAGTTGGAAGTGAGTGAATCGGAAATGTGGATTTCACTCAACACTCAAACACAGCAAAATGTTAAAGCTAAACTTTAAAAATATTCATCAATTTCACTCTATTCTTTGAGAGATCCCATACCGCAAAGTTACCCGACAAAACTGCTCCTGAGTTAGTCACTTTTGATTCTCTTCCCCTCGCCTCATGAATGTGTCCGCAGAATATGAGATCGAAGTTGCTCACTATCTCCCTCAGAGCNGTGCAGCCAGCACTCACTCCGCTGTATGTTGTGTCGAGTATACCGTAGGGTGGACAATGAGAGATTAATATATTTCTATCTNCGTACTCGAAGTTTTTCGTGAAATCCCTTATCTCCTCCTCCGAGTACTCGGATGGAGTGTTGAAGGGTGTGTAGTTCGAACCGCCAACCCCGTGAAGAGTGAGGTCTCCAAGATCGTAACTTTTCCCATGGATGAAGATAACATCGCTTTCATTAAGGAGTTCAATCGCCCTTGGCGGATCGCAGTTTCCATGAACTGCAAAGCACTCCATTGAGTGTTCATCTATCAGGCTCTCAAACCTAAGAATATCGTTCGAAGCGAAATGCGTGATGTCACCGCATACAAAACAGTGTCTTATTCCCTCTAATCTGGCAAATTTAAGTATTTTTTCGAGGTTTTCGAAAGATGAGTGAACATCTGAGATTACAACAACCTTCATGCTACCATCCTATCCTCTTTTTGAGTAAGCCCCTTAGCGAAACACAGCAAGATGTAGTGTAACAAGGATGGAAAAGCTTTCAACCGAATTTCAAGACTGAATATATCTTTTTCTACTGACATATCGGCTATAAACCATAGACTCATAGATCACGCAAATCCACAGAGCCAAGGTTCAATATTCAACCTGATGAACTAGTCTATGACATAGACATCCCCGTTAGACGGGGCATACGCATCGATTCCGAGTTCTTCTCTAATCCACTCTGCAAATTCCTCAGTTCTTTCACCGTGGACTGTGAATACCGTTTCAACACCTCTCTTCGCAACAACTTCCACAAGCTTTTTGAGTTGGGAGTCATCCGCATGGGCTGANAAATCGTACTGCTCTACACCCATCCTCAGTTTCACGGTTCTATGTCCGAGATTTATCACCCCTCTACTCAAAGCCATATCACCGTTCGTACCTTCCACCTGATAGCCAGTGAGAATTATCTTCGACTTCTCATCATTGTAGAGCTTTGATATGTAAAATAAAGCGGGACCTCCGTTCAACATTCCTGCAGTTGTTACAATCGCGGAGGGTTCCTCCAGTACCTTCTCTCTCTTACCCCTCTCAACAGATATTGCATTTCTAACCGCTCTCCTCAATTTTTTAACATCTTTAAGGTACTGTGGATGCTTTTCAAGGATTTTAGATACCTCTTTTCCCATTCCATCAACATACGGAGTTATCTTGTGCTTGTGCAAGATCATCAGAACCTCCTGACACCTTCCAACTGCAAACGCGGGGATGATTGCATTACCACCCATGTCAAGTGTCTCGACTACAGACTCCACAAACTTCTTCTCCAATTCCTTCCTATCAGGATGCTCTACCCCAAAATATGTGCTTTCCACAATCAGAATGTCTGTCTCAGGATACTTTAAGTCCGCCGGGTTAAGGAGTCTTGTTGGCTCGAGCTTAACATCACCGCTATACAAAATACTGATGTCCCCGGACAGATGTATGCTGGAGCTTCCGGGGATGTGCCCTGCATTAATTAGCCTGACCTCCCANCCCTTTACCTCAAACGGTTCGTTGTATCCAACATTCACAGTGTTGCTCTCAAACTGCATGAACTCTTTTTTTCCGTAGGGGGGAACTTCCATTATATTCATCGAGTCTTTTAGGAGTATGTGAGACAGATCACTCGTTGGAGGAGTCATATATACATACGGGTCATAGTACATGAGATTTGGGGCAACACCTACATGGTCAAGGTGTCCGTGCGATATGATCACCGAGTTGGGTGACACTCCATTAACGGGATATTCTGGTGGGTCCGACGGCTTCAAACCGTAGTCAAGTATTATAGAATCCACTAATACCGCAGACCTACCTACTTCTCTGCAACCTCCAAGGAAATTTATTATCGTCATTCCCATACCCTCAAATTCTGCTTAATATATATATTTCGGTGTTCTGTTTACTTTTGTCTCTGGAGACTGCGTAGATTGTTGGGGAATCTTGAGCCATTCAACCTCAGATTTCAAAACACCACATATCAATTCAAAAATTTCAAATAGAGATGTATTGAATTATATATATGAGATACAAAATTCTTTCAAAACCGAGTTACAGCCTTCTCGAACTCGAACTTGATAGCGGGGAAGAAGTACAAGCAGAGACCGGTGCCATGGTTTATATGAAAAATGTAGAGCTAAAAACGGAGATGAAGGGGGGCTTATTCGGTGGTTTGAAGAGAGCGGTTCTTGGCGGAGAGTCATTCTTCGTCAACAGATTTGTATCGAAGGGAGATGGCGTTTTGGGACTTGCTCCGAGATATATGGGGGATATAGCACATATAAAAGTTGACGGAAGAGTTTACGCTCAAAGCGGTGCATTCTTAGCGTCAACCCCTGAAATCAACATAGATACGAAATGGGGTGGAGCAAGGACCTTCTTCGCCGGAGAAGGGTTGTTTCTACTNAAACTCGAAGGTAGTGGTGAATTATGGATATCTTCCTTTGGAGGGATCGAGGAAGTTGAAGTTGACGGCAGTTTAAGGGTTGACACAGGACATATCGTTGCTTTCGAGGACACTTTGAGCTTTAAGATATCCAAAGCGGGCGGGTTGAAGGCTACAATCCTCAGTGGTGAAGGATTGGTCGCAGACTTCAGCGGAACTGGAAAGCTCTGGATACAGACGAGATCCGTTGGAGAGTACATCGGATGGCTTGCATCCCTTCTACCAACCAAGGGCTGAACTTCAAAGAAGGGAATGAAACCAACCTTTTATTTTTTTGTCTGATTAAAGGTCGGGCGTTGCTAAGAATGNCTCGAAGTTCCCGTATGATTGTGATCTCGATCAAAGATTTGTCAAGCTCCTTAAAACCTTTATTTCACCACTTTCTNCTCCTTCACCCAGCCACTCTCCAGCGCTTCCGTGTATTACGATGGTTCCACCCCTCATCATGCTCCCCGTGGNATCACCCGCATTTCCCTCCACAACCATCGTTCCTCCCTTCATCCCGTAACCAGCCCAATTCCTAACATTTCCCCTCACGATAAGGGTTCCACCCTCCATGTATGCTCCAGCATAGTTCCCAGCATCTCCATGCAGAATCAACTCTCCCCCTCTCATTTTATATCCGAAGTATATATGCCTGCTTCCTCGGACTTCGATCCTGCCCCTCTCCATTTTGTAGCCTATCCCTGCCATCGAGGTTTTTGTTCTCACGGAAAGATTTGTTTCGTCCCTCAATACCTCGCTCAAAACTCCAGAGATGAAGAAACCAAAGATTCCGGAAATCTCGGCTTCCAGCAAGATTTTCGCATCCCTTATTCCTAAGCCTAACTCTCTTGCTGTTTTTACCCCGAAATTGAATGCAGTTTCCCAAACCTCTTTTCTCCACCCCTGCTTGTCCTCCGCCCATTGGGTAAAGATCAAGATGGCATCTTCAACTACAGATTTTCTCTTAGACGCTATCTCAATCCCATCTGCATCGGGAAGGGTGGGAAGTTCGATTCTGTNCATGAGCTTCCTGATCATTAAAGATGTGTGGAATTTTGTGTACTAAAGAGTTTGGGTTGTTTCAGATTTGATCTGATTCTGATAACTTCTTATACCCCATACAGCTCCGTTTAGCACAATATACAGCTGGTAGGAACCGTTAAATGAGTATCTGGATGGGAAGAGAAGAGTCCAAGATTAAAAGATTTAGGACAAAGGCTTATGATGAGATAAAAAGAAGTGGAATCAGAGAAGAGGTTAATGCATCTTATTTACCCCGAATATTGTGGTTTGTTGGAGTGTAAAGTTATTTCGGAGTACTCATGTCCCTCCTATACATGACTAATGCTCTGTATAGAATCAAAGCGGAGAGCAAAGAGCATACAACAGCGATAAGATACATCTGGCCTAACACCAGAATGTCTATTACCTTTCCAATCACGAGAACGAAAAGACCCATCACAAGCGAAGAAAGTGTGCTCATGAAAGAGAGTAGTGTTGCTCTATGAGTTGAGGGGATTATTTCATTTCTCCACACCATGCTGGTAGGAAACCATAGTCCTATGCACACTTCAATCAAAATTAGGCCAATTACAGCTGTTATTATGTTTTGGGAGATTGCCATCACAGNATATCCCATGCCCAGAATTACCGGTGTCCAGCAGTTGAGTTTTGTATAGGATAGTCTTTTTCTAAGAAAACCGCTTAAAAAGCTGAAAAGCGCCCTTACAAACATCAAAAGAGAGAACACACATCCCAGAAAAACTATATCCAGACCTTTTTTCAGAAGGAAAGGTTGATAGGTGAACATATAGAAGAGATAAGCAATGTTGAACATCGCAATACCAGCAACCAACCACTTTAAGGTATCAGATTCAGAGACTTTTGAAAAAGCCTCTTTTAAGAAAGCTGTATAAGGGGTTCTACGCTCTCCGTAGTTTTCATTCAATAAAAGTGAAGCGAGTAAAGCTGTTACAAGTAGAAAACCTCCTGAAGCAAGAAAAGGGAGTGAAACNTTTACCTTCGCAAGAAACGTTGCAAAAAATCCTGCTAATATTGCAGTAATATTCATAAGGCCCATCCCCATACCAAACGTGCTTGCAGCTTTCTGTTTGGTTTGTTCTGTTTTTTGCTCTGTTTGTTCAGCTTCAGTTTGTTCAACTTTTCGTTCGGTTTGCTTAGCATCCTCTTTAATTTCATCGTAAAACCAAGATTCCAG
>MTMT01000056.1 GCA_002010195.1 Archaeoglobus sp. JdFR-32 | reverse complement strand
AGCGCCCGGGCCGGGATTTGAACCCGAGGCGAGGGCTTTCCGCTTGGCTATCAAGCCACTCGACAGGCCCCCATGTTAGGCCGGACTACACCACCCGGGCATTGGGTGTTCTCAAGGTGTTAGATGTAAATAATGTGTTTAAGTTATTTATTGTAAGTGTCTTTAAGAAATCTGGTGCAAAATTTAAATCTTACGCTAAAGCACCCGCTACTTGTGTTCGATGTCGATCCTTATGTCCTCTACAAAAACGCCTTCCCCCTTTTCAACCCTACCAACAACTTTAAACTCCCTGCTCTCCTTTAGGATTTCTGAATCTTCATCCACAATAATCGCAAAACCCATACCCATGTTGAATGTCCTATACATCTCATCNAGATCTACATTTCCTATCTCCTGAATGAAACTGAAAATCTTATGAGGCTTCAGGGGTTTATCGATTACATACTTCATGTTTTTCAATCTTCTAAGCTTTAGGAGTCCGCTACCGGTTATGTGTGCCATCCCGTGGATGTCGTACTTTTCCCACAAACCAACAATCTCGGAGTATATCCTCGTAGGTGTCAAAAGCTCCTCACCTATGGTTTTGCCACCAAAATATCCACCAAGATCATCAGAGTAGCTGTAGCCAGCAGACTCAACAGCTTTCCTTGCAAGAGTTAAACCGTTGCTATGAATGCCGCTACTCGGAACCCCCACTATCACATCTCCATCCTTTATTCGCTCCCCCGTTATTATTTTGTCCTTTCTAAGCACACCTATTGCGGTTCCCGCAAGATCAAAACCTTTTACAATTTCTGGAAGAGTTGCAGTTTCTCCACCAACCAGCGTGATGTTGGCGATCCTGCAACCCTCTTCAAGCCCTATCGCTATCTGTTCCATCACGCTTTCATCCGGCTTTTCTATGGCAATGTAATCTACAAAAGCAATTGGTTCTGCTCCTATCGCTATCAGGTCGTTTACATTCATTGCAACACAGTCTATACCCACCGTATCGAATTTGTTCATCTTCTCCGCGACAAGAATTTTCGAACCAACACCATCAGTGGTTATAGCAATGCCAAACTCACCGAAGTCCACCACACCTGCATAGTGAGATGTGAGTATCGGCTTACCAAACCCCTCCCTTCTGAACTTTATTCTACTCGCAAGAGATTTTATTGCTCTCTCCTCCTCGAAGATATCCACTCCTGCCGAAGAATATGTCAGCTTTTTCGATCTAAGTTTTTCCTGTTTGGGTTCGTTATTAAATTCCTCTTTCAACTCCTCTTTTGATCCTTTTTTCAACTCCTCTCTCAACACCATTCCCTCCTCAAACTACCATCACTAACCCACTCCCTCTTTGAGCTTCTGATAAAGTTGTGGAACAAACAACCCAACATCAGTAACGACCCCTATTGCCTGAGCGGTGCCCCTATCAATCAATTTAGTAACAGTTGCGGGATTTATATCAACACAAATCGTCTTAACCGTTGANGGTAGAAGGTTGCCAACCGCTATGCTGTGGAGCATGGTTGAAAGCATGATAACCATGTCTATGTCCTTCAACGCCCTCTTCATAACCTTCTTAGCCTCCATAACATCTGTGATTACCTCGGGGAGCGGTCCATCATCTCTGATAGATCCCGCAAGAACGAAGGGAACATTGTTTTTCACACACTCATACATTATCCCATCTTTCACAATACCCATCTCAACAGCCTTATTTATACCACCAACAGAGATTATCTTGCTTATCGTCCTCAAATGATGTCTATTACCCCCCGGAACTGGTTTTCCTGTCTCTATATCCATCCCCAAGGAAGTACCAAATATCGATAGCTCAAGATCGTGAACCGCAAGGGCGTTTCCAGAAAGTAACAAATCCACAAATCCATCCCTTATCATTCCCGCAAGTGCATCTCTCGCTCCCGTGTGATCTACTGCGGGTCCNGCTACTACAGCTATTTTACCACCGTTCCTCTTCAACGCAAGAATTTCGTCCGCAATCGCCTCGATTAGTTCATCTGTGGGTCTTTCACTGCTAACACTCCCGCCCATAAACTGAAAATGGGATGATTTTCTCGGTCTTTCGGGTGGAAAGATTCTGACCCCTTTTTCTCCTACAACAACCATATCACCCTTCCTTACTTCATCTATCGCAACACATTCCGCTCTACCATCCCTTATGACGATTAACCTGTCCATCCCTATATTATCGACCGGTAGCCAGTTACCTCTGTAATGAACAAATGTTGGGTGGTTCGTTGTGACATAGAAGTCATCCGGAAGTACTTTATCATCGGGAGCGGGTTTTAGCTCCACCTCCTCCGCTTCTGGAATTTTTGCACCGAGTTTATGAAGCTCGTGCAGAATCTTGGTCAGATGATCCTGATCTCTACCAATGACGACTATCCTCGCATAGCTGTAATCCGTTTTCTTTTTCCCTATCCGAAACTCAACTATCTCAAACTCCCCTTCCAGATCGAGTATGGTATCGAGAACCTTCGGGAATATCATTGAGTCAATCAGATGTCCTTCAAACTCGAGTTCCTTGACATTAGCATTTACATTCAGGTTTCTGTTCACATTCATGTCCATATCCATACCCATATTTCCCCCTCCATCTCCTTTAAAGGTTTAGGATTTCAGCGTGGTTATTGGGATTTAAGTTTGGCTTCAGCTACACNTACTCCCCAACATAAAGAGGTTCACACACCCCATTCATAATCCTATGAGCACTCATAATCTCATGAAGTGCTCCTCAAGATACCTTTTCGACTCAATTATCGCATTCTCCTCCCGCAACTCAAGAGTAACAAACCCTCCATAGTTCGCGAAATCTATTCTCCTAAGATCGACATTTCCCCTTCCAAGGGGCAGATGATTATCATAGTCTCCTTTATTGTCGTGGAGATGTATGTTCGCAACCCTGTCGAAGTTCTCCCAGAACACTTCATGCCCCCTGATGTTACTATGCCCTACATCGAGGGTTAGTTTTAGATCAGTCTCATTCAGGATTTCGATAATCGCTTTTTTCATAACATCATCTATCTGAATTGTGTTCTCCATTGCAAGACTCTCTGAATTGACTGCTCTTAGATACGGCAACATTTCTTCAAGCAAAACCCGATAGTTGTGCTCCACATACCATCTGCTATCATATACGAACCCTTTCGAGGTTATGAACCCCGGATTCCACCCGAGATGAAATGTCACTAACTCTGCTTCACACTTTCTTGCAAAGTTCAGTGTCTTTTCGAGTTCCCTATAACTTGCCTTTCTCATCTCCCCGCTAATGGATAGAAAATTCGTGGAGGTGGAGGATGCGTGAATCAAAACCTCAACATCATACATCCCCTTAAACTCAAGAACCTCTGCGGGACTTAGTGATTCGTAGTGAAACGATGGGTGATCCATCAGTATCTCAACATGCTCAAAACCGTTTTCCCTCGCAAACTCAAATGCTTTCCTCGGAGAATGTGTTATGTCCGGCTGTATCCCAATCTTAAACTTTTTTTCAAATCCTTCAAATCCAGATCCACCAGATTTATTCAATCTATCCCCTCATCATTCCTNTTCTGCTCCGTTCCTGTTGCATTTTTCAAACTAATTCCCTTTAGTGCTCGACCATCGTACCGATACCCTTCTTGGTGAACAACTCAATCAATATTGAGTGTTCCTTGGAGCCATCAATTATATGTGCTTTTTCCACCCCGCTCTTCATTGCTATAATTACAGATTCAACCTTAGGAATCATACCACCCTGAATCGTTCCCCTATCCACCATTTTTTCAAGCTCGGATAGTTTTATTCTCGATATCAGGCTTTCTGGATTGTCCGGTTCGGATAAAAGACCGGGTACATCAGTAAGCATTATGAGTTTCTTCGCCCTCAGTGCTCCTGCAATATGTCCAGCCACAACATCCGCGTTCAGATTGAACACCCTACCCTCCCTATCCGCCGCGATAGGAGAGATGACAGGAATGAAACTATTTTCAACAAGAATTTCCAATATCTCAGGATTTACTATCTCCGATTCCCCCACATATCCCAAATCAAGCTCTACCTCTTTATCACCCATTTTCTTCCTAATCGTCTTCTTCTTCGCTACAACAAGTAAACCATCCTTTGCAGATATGCCTACTGCCTTACCTCCATTCTTTATAAATGTCGACACAATCTTGGAGTTTATTTTTCCGTCGAGAACCATCTGAACTACCTCAAGAGTATCTTCATCGGTTATCCTCAACCCGTCTACGAACTTGGGTTGCAAACCAAATTTCTCCATTTTCTCAGATATCTCGGGACCTCCACCATGAACAACCACCGGCTTTATTCCGACAAAATAAAGTAGAAGGATGTCTTTTATCGTTTTTTCCATTATCTCCTCATTAACCATTGCATGTCCACCAAACTTTATGACCATGGTTGAACCGTGAAAATCTCTGATGTAGGGTAGAGCTTCAACCAGAACCTTTACATTCTCCATACCGGGAAATAAACCGNAGATTAAAAAAGTTTTCCTAAATTCCCAAAAAACCTCCGATATTTTTTAAGATTCCATAAAGCTTTTTTTATATCCATTCAAGCATTTATCAATCTAAATTCCCAAGTTTCTCAAACCTTAGGCACTTTTCTGGTGAATGCTTTTGATCCTCGTGAACAGTTAACAATATGGAGTATGAAAATATAAANAATATTAAGCATTAAAAAATAATAATAGAACTCACATTAGATTTCTTCAAGGTTCTTCTTGTTTTTCTTTATCTTGAAGTTTGCGAGTTTCTCAACACCCGTAAGACTCGCGTCTCCAAACTCCGCATAGCCCTGCTCCTTGATGTAATCGAGTATTTCCTTTCCGATTTTATTCCTCACGATCACAGTGGAATAGCCNGGTTCGCTTCCGACACTTCCAACACTAATATCGCTCTCCACTCCAGTAAAATCAATGCAGAACTTGCACCCAGATGGAATGATTTCGTCAAGCTCTTTTACGGAGAAACTTACCTCTTCCCCACCCTCAAAGGTAACAATGAACTTTCCTTTAGTGATGTCTGTCTTAACAGCCCTTCTCAGGTCTATATCCTTACCCGCAAGAAAATCCCTAAGCTGATGCCAGTAAAAGTTCTCCGTGCAGAAAAGGGCAACCGCAAGTTTAACCCGCTCTCCAAAGCTCNCAACCTCCGATTGTATCTTTCTCAACCCCGACACCATACACGGTGTACCAACCATGCCAACCCCTTTTCTAGCTCTAAAAACCGCTTTCCTCATCTCTGGTATTACATCTGCAAAGCTGTATTTCGTTCCGCTTGCGGTTCCTTTTTCAAGCTGTTTTGGCTTTCTTATCGTTACAATTTTCGTTCTCCACTCCTCATCCCTATCAACAAAAAGAGATGCATCGATTATCCCCATTTCAAGTGCGGATGCCATTATTTCTGTGACCATACCTCCATCTTGCCCGCTGAACCTATTGGATCTCCCCGCAACTATCTCTAAATACTCACCTACACCACTTAACGGCTTGTAATCCCATCTTGGACATACCATCACACAGCTACCACAATCAATGCACTCATCCTCCCAATTCGGGAACTCTATAGGTTTGTCTCCTGCTTGAATTCCGTAAACAGGGCAAATTGTTGTGCATGTACCGCAATGACTGCATAAGCCAGAATCTATCACCTTGGTTTTCAGATTAGCGAAGTACTTTCCCTCTATGATCTTATCAGGTAGCTGAACCGTATTCGTGAACATCAATCCCACCCCCTGTAGTCAGTAAATCCGAGAGCCAGTGCAGGACAATTTCTTATACACTCCCCACAGCCCCCACACAAATCCGGATTTATGTTTATAGTCACCTCTTTCTCATTCCTTACCACGGAAATAGCACTCACGGGACATGTCAAAACACACAGTTGGCAACCGATACAGTTATCGGGGTTTTCAAAGTGAGATACCTTGTAATCCCTCAACCTCAATTCTTTCTTCAACTCTATGAACTTGGAGATATCATAGACCTCCGAACCTACGATTTCCTCCATCTTCCCGAAATCCTCCACCATTATGATTGTATCATTTGGACACTTTTTCGCACACTCACCACAGTAGTTGCATTTACCGAAATCAAGGATATACGATCTCAGCATCTTCCTCCCATCACTCTTTGCATCCACATCAATGATAATTGCCTCCTGCTTGCAAGCTCTCTGACAAGCTTTACACGATGTGCAGTTTTCCATTGTGTACAGTGGATGCCCGTTATAGTTTTCAGGAACCTTTGAGCTGACCTTAACCTTCAATCTATCGACCCCCATCACCTTGTGAGAAACTTCATCAGCATGAATTTAAATAATTTGGGGTCACCCCGTTTTTTATTTAAAATATTGCTGGTACATGATTTTCTTTTTTTAGTTAAATGAAAGTCTTTCAATCATCTATAGATTGAACGAATAATTTACAAAAGTCAACCAAATCATCAAAACCGTTAGGATTGTTATTTTTAGAAAAAACGAATAAAAAACTCTTTTTAGATTTCACTAATTTAAAATGATCCATCATAAAAACATTTATCAACAAAATTTATAAATACACTTAATCCTAATCCTCCATATTCCACCCCAAATCAGCTAAAACAGTTTTCTGCAGAGATATTTCGAAAAAAAAGGTTTTTTCTAATTTTCAAAAGAAAAAAAAGAAACTGAATTAAAATTAACCTGATTAATACTCAAATTATTCGTAAAAATGACGAAAACTTTAAAAATCAATGTGATTAATAGATCTGCGTCACGATAATCAGGTGGGTTTGGTGGTATGTACATTCAAAAATTAAAGGTGGTGAAAAAAATGGGTGATAGCGATGATAGTGGGGAAGCACATAATTGCGGAATTTTATGGTGTTCCAGAGGAGCTAATTTCCAGAGAGGAGACTGTGAGGGCCATAGTAGAGGAGGTGGTGGATAAGGCTGAGCTTACAAGGGTTGGCTCAGTTTACAAGCAGTTTAATCCTCATGGAGTAACTGGAATTGTTTTAATTGCTGAATCCCATGTTTCGATACACACTTGGCCCGAATACGGGCTTGTTAATCTCGACATTTTTACATGCGGTGATACTTCCAAAACAGAAAAGGCTTTTAAGTTGTTTATTGAAAAATTCAAACCCAAATCCTATCGACACTATATCCTTGACAGGGGCTAAGGTGGTATTGTGGACACTAAAAGGATTCAAAACCAGATACTCCACCTCCTCAACCGGGAGAGGAGTATCTATGAAATTCTTTTTTATCAGGATGCGAGCCTTCCTGAAATATTCAACCTCTTGAAGGAAATGGTAAACTCCGGAATAATAAGAATACACGACGGAAGGGTTAGCCTTACCGAAAAAGGCAGAGAAATTTCCGAAGAACTGCGAACGGTTGACATGGGGAATGTCTATTGTGAACACTGTGAGGGTACCGGGCTCAGAATAACTGAGAAGTTCTCAAAAATACTTGCAGAATACAAGGAGATATGTATGCAAAGACCGGAGGCAATAGAGGCCTACGATCAGGGATTTGTTAGCATTGAGGGAGTTATAAGGAGAGTCGAGTTTATCTACGACAGAGGTGAGCTTGCCAATTCGAAAATCTTCGTTGTTGGGGATGATGATCTATTCAGCATAGCTTCAGCACTGACAGGATTGCCGAAAGAGATAGTCGTGGTGGACATTGANGAGAGGTTGATTGATTTTATCAATAGAACCAGTGAGGAGAGAGGCTTGAATGTGCGGGCGATGGTGTACGATGTTCAGCAGGCTTTCCCAGATGAGTTGAAGAGGAAGTTCGACCTGTTCGTAACAGATCCGGTTGAAACTATACCGGGGTTGAGGTTGTTCTTATCGAGAGGTGTCTCAACCCTCAGAGGTGTCGGATGTTCGGGATACTTCGGCATAACAACTCTTGAAGCGTCAAGGAGAAAGTGGTACGAAATCCAGAAGATGATACTCGATATGGGCTTCGTTATCACGGACTTACGAAGACACTTCAATGTCTACCCACAAGAGGATAAAAACTTCTTCAGATTTCAGGAAAAACTACCGATAGTTGAAAAACTCGGATATAAGGTGGACTACAACTGGTACAACTCAACATTTTTCAGAATAGAGGCTGTGAAGGATCCGAAGCCTGTTGTTGAGGGTGAGATGATAATAAACGAGAAAGTTTACAAGGATGATGAGAGCTGGGCAACCCCGTACTGAAACTAAAAACAACAAAAATTATAACCTCAATAATTTTCTCGAGAACAAAAGTGAGATTACTCCCAAAACGAAATAAACCAAGGAAAACTCTATTCCAAACTCGGATCCTGCAGAAATTCTTGTTATTAGTGATGCAGGCATAAAGGGATTAGAGAAAAGCAGAGGCATAATTCCAACAGTTATTACGGAAAACACAAGCTGTGATCTCTCCCTGTCTTTGAAAACCGATACAATTAAGGCTGATGTAGAGATCATTATGAACGAAAAAGCATATGAAATCGCCATAACCAAGAGAAAGTTGCTTATCTCCACCCCATTCAACATTAAAAGCACCAACCACAGGGGGGTTAAAACCACTGGTAGAGTAACGGATGCGATTATCTTCCCATTAACTATTTCCTCCTTGCTGATNGCGGTGAATAGCGGAACAATCGTTCCTGTTTCAATTTCTTCAGTTACCAAGTCTATGAACAAGCCGGATGCAATCACTGCTGTTGTTATCATCATCAGCGGTATTATAACGACATAGATAAACTTAAAAACCATAGAAACTCCCTCGGGTACAGATATTTCCTTGTTAGACACGAAAACCCTAATCTCACCTCCCTCCGGAATGCCTCTTAGCTTCCTTAGATAGTTCTGATACTCTATTAGCTTGTTCTTTACGAAGATCGATGCCTGAATGGATTTTACCTCATCTCTTGGAAGAAAAACCTGAACGAAGTTTTCCCCGCTTATATCCTCGTAGGGAAGCCACAGTATCACATCTATCTCCCCTCGATAAAAATCCTCTATAGCAGTATTGAGGGAGTCGTAGTGCTTCGCATTGAACACCGATTCAAGAACCGGTGCTGATCCAGAAACACCCACTTTTATATCCTCCTGAAAAATTATGCTCATATATGTGGGGTTATAGAGTATCAAAAGTCCGAAAGTCAGAACCGAAGTGAACGATGCAACGAAGATTAAAAGTAGAATTACGCTCATGAATGTTCTCTCCCTCAACATCGATTTTAGATCTTTTCCTGCGATAACAATCGAGTTTCTGAGGCTGGAGTTGAGTTTAGCAATCTCAGTGATTTTCATCTAAACACCTCCGCTTATCCCAATAGCGAACAGAATCGAATAATCGTACGCAAAGTGAACCACTACAGCGGTAAGATACGCAACAGTGTATGAGTGCCTCTTAATCATGAAAGTAAACACCAGAAGAGCCAAAATATGAAGGGAGAGTGGTAAAAGAAGATATCCCGTTAGCAAAAGAGTGGTGTAATTTCTACCGAGCTCAATTAGCGATAGTGTCTTCTCTCCAGCAAAAAATCCGAACGCTGTAACAACCGATGCTCTTACTATCCCATCCGAATCCCGAAAATTCCGGAAGTAAGCATAGACGATTGATGTTTTGAATAGCTCCTCGATTAAAGCAATAAGAAAAACGAAAACAGGAATGGAGTACTGAAACGGCATCGTAAATATTACGGAGATTATCATAAACTCAGATATGAAAACAAACGGTATTGACAGCAATGATGCAAAGAAGCAGGCTTTTAATGATTTTATCCACCTGACAAGAGTTGAAAAAACCTTTGTCTCTATTCCCCGCGGAGAATGCATGATCTCTGGACTCATCATTTTAACGGAATTGAACATCAGAACCAAAAATAAAAGATAGAACTGTGATGTGGATAACACACAATACTCAACGGAGAGTTCTCCAGTCTCAAAAAAAGCAAGCATGTTCGTTATTGGAGATATCTTAGAGACCGGTATAGTTCCAGAGAATANTGCAGGAATAAAGAGATAAGCCGTCATAAGGAAGGATACGACCATTATCAGGAATGTCATTTCCTTATAACTCCTCGAAATCAGAACTATAAAAGCTTGAATTGAGAATGCAAAAAGAATGAACGGATAAACAAAGAGTATAGCCAAAAAGCTCTCATTCAAGACATACGACACGAATAAAATCATCAACGCTGAGANAATCATGTAAGGGAGCATTTTTCCGAGTAGAATCTCAAGCGGAGTTACGGGAGTGGAAAGAAGTACATCTAGCCTTCTCGTGACCTTATCTTCCAACATAGATGCAGAAAATAGCTGAATTACAAAGTAGGATGGAATTATAAAGAAGAATGCAATAAACATTTTTCTCAATAAGCTTTGAGGATTGAAGTCCTCTGGAATCGTATAATCTGATTCGGGCTTAATGGAAATTTTGTTCTGAAAAGACTCACTTACTATTTCCACCGCTTTCTCCTCTCTTCTCTTTTCCTCCTCTATAGCATTAAGGTTAGTTTCCCCAACTCCTAAATCTAAATTCCTCAGAGCGGATACATTCGGGGAGAATTCCGTTACCACTTTCCTCTCCAAAAAAACAGCCTTAACAAAAACCGGGAAGGCTTTTATGCCATATCTCCCGTACAACTCCGCCTCATAATTTTCTTTCACAATCTTCCTGAACTCATCAACAGCGGACAACGATTTATCACTTCCAGTCACAAAGACATCATAACCGACACCAGTCCTTCTTACGACTATATCGGGGTTATCGCTGTAAACGAATCTATAATCGTTTATTTCCATCGATACCTCATAAAGATACGCATCTGACTTGACTCCGGTACTTAAAGCAAAAAACATCAAGAAAAGAGCTAAAACACCTATGGTAAGAAGCAAAAGAAAAGATGAGCGGGAGTACTTCCTCCTCGATTTCCTTAACTCTATTGCAGAGATTCTAAGCACAGATGCAATGTATTTCACCGCTTTGTGGTTCGCTGTTTTCCCATCAGCTCTGACAGACCTCCCAATGTTCATCATCACATAATTCAGGAAGTATCAAATATATTGGTATCTTAATTCCCATGATGTTGAATGACATTCTGAGAGCGAGCAATATCAGAAAAAGCTACGGNGATTTCATCGCGCTCAAAGATATAAGCATGAATCTGAGAAAAGGAGAAATAATCGGATTGATAGGTGAAAACGGTGCGGGAAAATCAACATTTTTAAAGATATTGTCCGGACTCCTTGACCCAGACCGAGGAAAGATAGAATACTTTGGAATGAATTTCTTTTCCAATAAAGAGAGAATAAAGAAAAGGATTGGTTACCTGCCGGAAACCGACTCCCTGTACAACAACATGACCGCGATAGATTACTTGAGATTTTTTGCAAGTCTTTATTCGGTGCAAGATGGAGAAGAGAGGGCACATGAGCTTCTTGAAATGCTGAAACTTCCGCACAACAAGACTATTGAGGGNTTTTCAAAAGGAATGAAGAGAAAATTATCAATAGCAAGAACACTAATACACGATCCGGATATACTGATATACGACGAGCCCACTGGAGGGCTTGATCCCACCACATCCCTCTTCATTTCAAATCTTCTAAGAGAGCTAAAAAAGAGGGGAAAATCCATCCTGTTCTCAGCCCATAACATGTACTATGTCGAATCCACATGCGACAAGGTGATAATTCTCAGAAGAGGAGAAGTTCTCTACAACGGCGATATAAATGATTTGCTCCAATTCTCAACGAAGTATGTGATAAGCTACACGGATAACCGCTCCGAGAACGGAAAAAAGAGAGTTGTAGCTGAAAATTCTGAGGAGCTGGATAAGATTTTAAAGGAGATTGGAGAAGCTGGAAGGATTATCGATGTCGTAAAAGAGATTCCAAGGCTTGAGGATATTTACTTCCAAATTATGGACTCGGGATAGCAGATCACTCAGGTTCATACGGTGTGGTGAGGATTTCCCTTATTTTCCTCGCAGTTTTTTTACCAACCTTTGGTACCTTAACAAGCTCCTCCTCACTTGCAGTTACGATTCTCTCTATGGTTCCAAAATGCTTCAGGAGATTCCTTGCTATAACAGTTCCAATATTGGATATAGATGACACGATATACTCCTGCTGTTCCTTTAGACCTTTCTTTGTCTTACCGGAATGGAGAACTACCTCTCTCGACCTTAGTTCCTGTTCTCTTCTTGCTATTGCTAGTAGCATCTCAGCGGTATCATCTGGATTTTTCGTTTGGATAATGGGGATTCCGAGATCGACCGCTATGGTTGCAAGTGCACCCCTTATCACATTCGGATGGAGTCCGTAAAGCTCCCCCTCTACAACCAGTATGGGTTTTAAGTAGGATTTCTTCAGGTTTAAGAGTTGTGAGAAGAGATTTTTATCTCCCCTCACAATGCTCTCCACGAAATCCTCAGCAGTTTTTCTCTCAACAGCAACTCTATCGCTTAGAACATAATCTGCGGTCTCCAAACTCTGAACTTTAACCTCAGCATATTGGAAAAGGGATTTTACAACACCGCTTCTCATCTCTCTCGAATCCACATAGATTACGATGTTCTTCGGTTTCGCTTGGAAAAGCTCATGCTCGATCACACTATCTTTATCAAACCTGGCTCTCAACCTTTCCTTAACTCTGCGTATTTGATCGTACATCATCTTCTCCTTCCTGATGCTACTCCAGTAGTAAGCTTCATCCCTCGTACCCTTGGTAACAAGAACCACAATTTTACCCTTTCTTGATCTTCCAGTTCTTCCTTTTCTCTGAATTGCTCTTATCTCCGAAGGTACTGCTTCGTAAAAAATGACGAGGTCTGTAGATGGTACATCCAAGCCCTCTTCACCGACAGATGTCGCAACAAGAACATTAACCTCTCCTTCCCTAAACTTGGAGAGGATCTCAACCTGTTCCTTCTGCCTCATTCCCCTCTCATCAACCCTGTTCGATTGTCCTATGAACTTTACCGCTCTCACCCCTTCGATTCCATTAAGCTCCTTAAAGAGGTAGTCCGCGGTATCCCTATAACTGCAGAAAACGATTATTCTTTCAGCTCCACCCCTCACTTCCTTGCTTACGATTTCCTTAAGTTTCTCAAGCTTTGGATGCTCTACATCACACTTTAAAGCCCTTAACATTGCAGTTCGGAAAACAGGATCGTTCAGAAGATTCCTCGTAGCTTTGCTTCCTCCTCTCGATGCAGTTTCTCTCGCAATTCTTCTCAAATAATTCTTCAACGCAGAGAGCCCTTGCGTTTCGATTAGCTCTATTCCATGCTGAATCTTCAAAATTTCCGCGAGAACCGAGATAGCCTCAAAAATATCTGGATTCTTGCTCTCCATAGACTCCGCATGAAGGGCTTCCTGCAACGCCAAAAGTTCCTTCTTGGATAGATCCTTAGCCTTGGAATTCGTGATACCAAGCTTTTCAAGCTTGTTGAACCTCAGCTCCAGAGCTTTGTAGAAATTCTCCCTGACTTCCTTCAGTTCCTCCGGAATACCAACCCTGATCCACTCAATCTTTCTCTCGTGGATGTAGGGCTTCACATCTCTATCAAATTCGGTTCTGACTTCGATCTCATCAATCGAGAGATTCTCCACTACCTCCATTATCCTATTGATATCACTTCCCGGAGACGCTGTTATGCCAAGAATTAGAGGATTCCTTGCCTGTCTTAAGTACTCCTTCGCTATGAAAACATAGGAGTAGCTTCCAACCGCTCTATGTGCTTCATCAAATGTGATGTGTACAACATCCTCCACACTCAATTTTCCAGAGACAATATCATTTTCAATAACTTGAGGAGTTGAGACAATGATTCTCGCATTTCCGTACAACTCCTCCCTCCTATCTGGACTTACCTCACCCGAAAGAGTTATTATTCGCTCCGGATTTATCCTGAGATTTTTCCTCAAAAAATTCGCATGTTGTTCCACCAATGGTTTTGTTGGAGCGAGAAAAATAGCTTTTCCATCCAAATTATGAAGCCTCGACGCTATGACATAAAGAGCTATAACGGTTTTCCCTAACCCAGTGGGTAAAACCACCAATGTATTCTTCATCAACGCGGTTGCGGAAATTGAAATTTGATAGCTTCTCCTCTCAATCGACTTTTCTTTGATGAGGGGGTGACTGACGTACTCTTTCTCCACAAAAAAGTCGAGGGTCGTTGTCTTAGACTTGGGCACCATTTCCTCCTTCACAATAAAAAAACAACCACTGTATTTATAACTTTTAAGGAGTTATCAAATCCTACTCCAGCTTTTTTAGTTCATTATAAGAATGGAGAATTCGATGAACGGTCGTAAGGAAACCGAGAACCGCTACTAAAGCCAAGGTCAGGTAGTATTGTCCAAGAAGGAGACCAACCATAATGACTGCAATCCTTGTATCCCTCCCGCCTACACCAACCTTGCATTCAATCATATACGCCTCAGCCATTGCCCTCGATATGCTAACCCCAAATGAGCCGATTATAGCCAGAACACCAACAAGCCAAAGAGATTCGGGACTCAAGGAGATTATACCGATGACAATGGCTCCGTCAACGAACCTATCAAGAACTCTATCGAGATAGCCCCCCGAACGGGTTACTTTTTCCGAGATTCTTGCCAAGTCACCATCAACACAATCAAGAATTTGAGATACCAGAATTATAACGATTCCCTCATATATTCTTCCCAAGAATATAATGAAACCCGCTAAGACACCTATGATTCCAGCCATGATGGTGATGAGATTAGGATTTATGTTATAACGGGATAGAAACTTTGCTAAAGGCTTAGAAAACCTTCGATAGACTATTTCGGTTAGAAAATACTCCCATTTGATGAAAATCACCTCCAGTGAGTAAATTTTAAATAATCTTGGATTTAATATTTTCTATGGAAGCTGTTATTCTCGCTGCTGGTTACGGTTCAAGACTTGGTTCCATCACAAGTGAAATACCAAAATCCTTGCTATCATTCGGTGGAATCACATTACTGGATAGAACATTAAGAATTCTAAGAAAATATAATGTAAGAGATGTTGTTATCATTACCGGATATAAGAAAGAAAAGATTCAAAATCATGTTAGTGGCAGATATGATATGAGGGCGAAATTCATCCATAACCACAAATACGATACCACTAACAACATATTCAGCCTTTATCTTTCAAAAGATGTGTTATCGGGTAATGATTTCTATATAATCAACTCAGATGTTCTGTTTCACGAAAGAATCTTCCAAGCACTTCACCACTCCAGAAAAAAAGGGTTGATTCTATCAGTCGATACAACCAAAGAGCTGAATGAAGAGGCTATGAAGGTTGTGATAATCGGAGACAAAGTCATATGGATCAGCAAGGCCATCCCCGTGGAAAAAGCACATGGAGAGTACATCGGAATTGCCAAAGTTCATGCCAATGAGTTCAAAAGGCTTTTCAAGAGCATTAAACATGTCTTGAGAAGGCAGGGTATGGGTGTTTTTTACGAGGAAGCATTTCAGCGAATGATTGATTCCGGAAGCAATGTCACATACGAGCCTACAAGAGGACTGCCGTGGATAGAAATAGACACGGTGGAAGATCTAAGAATGGCAAGAGAAAAAGTATACCCGAGAATTATAAGAGCCAAATACGCCTAATCATCTAATTTTCAACCACAATCAGCTTTCGGTAGTACTCTTTGATGTCCGCGTTAATCTTCAGAGCTTCAAAAACACCCCTTAAGAATGCCTCAAGTATCTTCTGTTCACTTTTTGCCGATAAAACCAAGGTATAGGTTCTGTCCGAGTTGACCTTAAGTCTGAACCAATTCTCATATTCCATGTACTTCAAAATCTCCTCAACACTTCTCAGTCCCTTCTCCCTGTACTGTATTCCGTGCTCATAACCCACATTCCTCACGAGTTCAAAAAAGGAGTCCTTCTTGCGTTCATCGATTATCTCAAGTATTGCAGACCAGATTTCGATGTCAACAATGACATGTTCCCTACAATTCAGAAGTTCACTGTAAACGATAGCACTTCTGAGAGCGTCCAAGCCACCGTTTTCCACAACCAGAGAAAACATACTAATTGAATTCCGAACAACCTCGCTAATCGACTTATTCTCCCTTCTAACAACCTTCTCCAAAATCTTGTATGTTTTATCATCAACTGCGATGGATAATCTCCTTGTTTTTATTGACATTGATTAAATTTTAATCAAACTACATAAATACTTTTCCCATCGAGTTAGAAAAATTAAATTTTAGTGAAATTTAGGTTTTGGGAGAGAATATGAAAAGTAGTATCAGCAGAACCAGAAAGCCCGCCATCATGAATAGCATGAAATTCCTCTGCTTCTTTCTTTCTTTTTCGAGGGTTTCCTGACACTCATCACTGCATGTAACCTCATCCGATTCGATAGCCTTACCACATATAACACAATGCCTGTGAGGAACTATACCTGGCATACCACCACCTTTTCAAAAATACAAATAGGAGTTAATAACACTTTCTCAAAAAATTAAAATTAAGGTTGTCCTAATCGGGAAGGTAAACCCTATCAGAACTTATCCTCAAATCGTCTTCAAGATCGTATTTCCTTACAAAATACCTCCACCTCTCAGGATCAGAATTCCTCATCGAGTCGAGAACCGCAAAAATGAAATCTCTGACACTCGATTGTAATTCGATGAGAATGTATTTCTCCTTAGCCTCACCAATCAATCCCTTATACTCAGTATATTCCTCCAAAAATTTCTGCCACCTCTTGGGGATAAAAATGCTGATCCATGTACCTTCATCTTCACGAACATATTCTATCTTTTCAGTACACATGCCCACCACCCCATCATTGATTAATTTTGATTAATTCTTAATTTACATTATCACTTTTTAAGCAATATCACTACTTTTCAATATTATTTATTCTTTTCGAATTAATCTTTAATTAATAATCATTTAAATTACAGATAAAATTCAGATAATGGTGCTAAAAAATTAGAAGATGGTTGATTCCACAATCCTCCGAGAATTTGGATTTCTTAGATACCTCTTTTCAAGCTCTTCAATACTTAGCTCGTTTATTGGCTCAAACAGATTAATCTGTTCAGGTGGTTCCAGAAAATCAGCCAACTTGTCCCAATCGAACAGATCCTTCACTATTCTTGGTATGAACAATTATTCCACCCCCCTATTTAACAATAAATAGTAGTGACTTTTAATATTTAATAATTTCGAGAATTAACATTTCACAAAAAATATTTTAATTTCAAAAAATCAAGAAGAGGTATGGAGATTGAAATAGTCTATTGGAGAGACAAAATCGGAGGAGAAGTATCAAAAGAATCGATAGATGTTGAACCTTATGGTTTCCAATTAAGTCCGGTTGCGGAATGGAAGATAATCAAATCAAACGAGAGAAAAGCTGTTAAAAGAAACGAGGTTTGCATTATAGATGTCGAACCGATAGATATTCCCGAGAACTCGATAGTATCCACCCTCCCCATAATGAGGCACGCCCTCGGGGTTGTGGTGGATGTCTTTTCACCGGGAAAGGTTAGGAGAGTTGAGGAGAGCAAAAAAATTTCTCAGGTGATATTCCTTCCGATAAGAGATGGAGAAATAGGAGAAAACGAGCTTCTCGGTGTACTTAACATAAACTATGTGAAAATCGGAACACTGAGCAAGATATCAAAAATGATCTCCGAGTGGGCTGAAAAGGCGAAGTGGGTCGAGGATGTGGGTGGAATAAGAATGGATTGAGCTGGTTAGAAATCCAAAAATCTAAAAAGTTCAATCCTGACCAACTTCAAAGCCTCAATGTCCAAGATTGATCAGTCCAAGAGCACTTGCGGTCAGAATTAACGCAGTTACTACCGCAAACACAAAGAACAGCTTCTCATTATCTCTAAACAGAAAAATTGCGGACATCCAAACTCCTACCACTGCAGATACGCTCGCAAGCACGATTCCAACCATCCCAATTCCATCTCCCGTGTTCAGCTTACCGAAGAACCAGTACTTTTCTGGATGACTTTTCGCACATTCATCCCAAATCACGGATTCGTTCTTTCCTCCCCAGAGGTTGTTCAGAAGGCATGCAGAGTTTATGTAGTTACTCTCGGTTGTGAGGATCATGGCGACTCCCGCAATTGAGATGATCATGCCGATAAACACCATCCAGTACACGATCTCCCCGTAAATCACCCCAGATAGAGGAGGTTTTGGTTTACTCTCACCTAACTCCCTGCTTCTATCAACTTCTTGCATATAAACCACCTCATAAAAATCCAAGCATTGTCAATGCCTGTTGTATCAATCTCACTCCAGAGATGAACATGATTCCGATTATCAAATACCTCACAAATCCCGCTTTTATTCTGAGCATTATCTTAGCACCTATGATTGTTCCAAGGATTAAGCCAATCATACAAGGCACCGCAAACAGAGGGAATATCGTTCCCTGAAGAATGTAAGGCCATATAGCAGCGGTATCTCCTATCCCTATCAGCACCTTGCTACTTGCTGCTGCAACCTTCAACGGCGTCATCATAACAAGATTGAACACTGGCACCATTGCCCATCCCGCACCAAGTCCAAATAAACCGGAAACTAAGCCTACTCCCGCAAACAGAATGACTCCAACCCAAGCTCTCGTAACCTGATACTGAACCACACTACCCAACGATTCCTCCCAATATGCCATTGACAAACCAACTCTTCTTGTAAATGAATCCACACTTTTCACTTCAGGATATTCAATTCTATTTCCCGCAAAAAGAAACAGCAATGCAATTAATATAACGAGCGAACCGAGAGACAATCTGACATACGCTTCCCCCACCACACCCATCGTCTCCTTTATATAAACCGCAAGAAGTGCTCCTATAACAGCAAAAGTTGCATAAGGAACCGCTGAAAAATAGAGTAGCCTTATATTAGCCAATCCTCTTTTGAGGAATGGTCTTGCTGCAACCAATGCCCCAGTCATTGCAACGAATAACCCAGTACCTCTAATTATAAGCCCATCTATCGGCGTAAAACCCATCATCAACGGAGTAAAAATCACTCCACCTCCAACTCCAGCAAGTACGGCAATTATACCAATCACAGTAGAAATGATGAGAAATAAAACGAAAAATGTGAGTGGATCTAACCCCATTGTTGGTTCTTCAGCCAAAGCTGTTCCAGATAGTAAGAGCGAGACCAGTAAGCCTAACAGGATTTTACCAGCATTTTTTTGAGTGAGTGATCTTTTCACATAATGGATAATCATACTACCACCCCCCACTCATTAACTTATAGTCTTTCTATTTAAAATTTATGAAAATAGACTAAAAGTAATTAAAATTTAATATAATGATTTATCACAACATAACAATATAAAAAAGAGTGCTCCAGCTATACTTTTCAAAAAAAGAGATTGTAGTGGATTTTATTTTTTCCAGAGATATGGCCAGTCGGATTTTACGAAGACATCGGGATCGATTGAGATTGCTTTATCTATCCTCTTAAGAATTCTTATTATCCTTTCTACATAACCCCTTGATTCTGACGCACAAGACATGATCAATACTATATCATTTATTTATATTAATGTTGTTATGATAAATTGTTGAGACTCCATAAAGGGAATAGAAGCATCACACAGCACACTACACGATAATAAAACTAATTCATTTCAAATGAATGGTTAAATCCATAACTCAAAGCTACCTCCAGAGATATGGCCAGTCGGATTTTACGAAGACATCGGGATCGATTGAGATTGCTTTATCCACTTCCCTTAGCTTTTCAGCTATAACTTCTTTCCTACCCTTTTTGATCATCGTAGCTACCACAACACCCACGAGTTCTCCAGTATTTATCCTGCCATTCAAGATCGGATAGAACACAACATGCGTTATCTTTTTCACTTGTTCAATTTTAGCAGGCTTTCCCTCTTCACCAACAGCGAGTATAAAGCCAAAAGAGTGTCTGTATCTGTCGAGAACAGTTATAATGTGGTTATCTGGAATTTCCACCTCTTTTACTTCTAACAGCAGTGCCTCATTAGCCTTAACATCTACATCATTCTTGCAGATTAGAGTTATCAGATGTGACGCGGGACTTCTGAGATACCCTATCTCCCTATGCTCCGTTTCCTCGAAATTCATTTCAGATTGCTCCATACCCTCTGAAGTAAGATACCTAACAACAACCATAGGCTCCACCTCCTCTAAAAAATTTGTTAAAAAAGAAAAATTAGACAGTTCTTGAATCTGTCTTTGCACTCACTGATTCAGCCCAGCTTCTAAGACCATCATATCCTTCCTTTGCAATCCTTTTCGCAACTTCATCCTTCAATGCTGTAAGATTGACGAGATCAAGCAAGTTGTGGGCAAAGCTTCCATATATGATGCTCCAGTATATTGCAACCGCTATTAAACCAAGTGTAAGTACAACAGACATAAACGGACCCGCATGCGGGATTGATGTAACAAAATACGGCCATGCATTTGGATCTCTGAAGAGGAGGTAGTAGTTCACCCCGGTCAAGATGCCGAAAATTACGAGCCTTCTCAGCAATCCACCTACCTCGTGCTCCGCCTTTGCAACAGCTTTTTCCAGCACACCGTATCTTCTAAGTTCCTTCCTAACATTCAACATTGGTACAAGAACTATCGGAGTTACAGACACCATCGCGACAACCATCACTGGAAATACCAATGAGTCGAGCAGATCAATTATGCCCTGATCTACAGAGATCCATCCAAGCTTCACAAGATACCCCGGAACCGCTAAGGCTCTGCTTATGGTTACGATGCTCATAACCACAGCCATTGCAAGCTTTATGTAATACTGTCTGACATATGTTGTCCCAACCGCTCCTATCTGAACTCCAATCAACGATCCCGCAAGAATCAGAGTCGTCAACCTTAAATCAACAGCACCCATGAGATAAGCCCATGTGAATGTCCCGGTAGAACCCATAACAAATGCGATCCCGAGCTCGGTTCCACTTGCAACCGCACTTGATGCACCGATCACATATATCATCGATGGTACTCCAATGAATCCTCCAACCGCTATTGTTGCTGCAAGAAATCCTGTTGCAAATCCCAGTGGGATCGTTAGCCACAAAGATTGAGTTCTTCCAGCGACATCAAATTTTATCATAGGTGGAACCTTGAACTTCTTCTCGAGCTTCTTGGCGAATTCTGGTTCGGTGTCCTCAATACCGTATTTTCTCGCTTTAAGAATGTCTCTGATGAGGATAGCTGTAACCGTTGGCAAAACTATTAAGAATGCTATGCTAACATAAAGGTTCGTTCCTGTGGGCCCAAGAAGCTCAAGAATTCGTTTTTGAACCTGAATTCCAACCTGAACACCGAATATAGCTGAAATCGCCATTAAAAGTGCCAGTTTTACATCTAGATGCCCTACCTTCTTCCTTCTCCATGCACCTATCATCGCCTTAGGGAACTTGTGACACATATTGCTTGCAACCGCAATCGGTCCATGAACACCAATAGACATCATACCCGGAGTCAATACGAATGCTCCACCGCTACCTATGAACCCACTCAGCATTCCACCAAAGAAACCAAGAGCTAATAGAAATATAATCTCGTTGACTCCGATATGTATAAACATATCAGGAGTCATCACTGTGCCCCCTTCTGCAAAACCCCCCATCCTTTTCACCTCCAATCATTTTTTCTGAATTTTTTCAATTTTATCTCCTCTTTTTCTAACTTCTCCTAAATTTTCAGTATTTTTCATTATCAATTAATAAACTTTCAGCTTATATTCCTGATTTACTAAACCTATAACAATTTTCGAAGAAAATAAATGTTATTGTGATTATTTACTACCTATTACTTTCTATTACTATCGAATAATACTTTTTTATTCTTAAAATTCTTAAAAACACGGCAATAGATTTACTCAAATTTGAAAATATGTAAAAAAAGATTTGCTAAAATTATCTGTTTAAACAGAGTTACAAACCTGTTCAGTCCCAAATGTGATAGATTTTTATGGAAAACTTTTCTTGTTCACTACATTAGATTAAAGTAGAATAAAAATTAATACAACTTAGTGTGTTAACTTATAATTAATTATTTATTAACAAAAAGTTTTATTTAATACCCATATTAATGTTCAAATATGAGCGGAAAACTAAGAAGACTTTCAGTTGCAATAGACGAAGAAACCAACACAGTTCTTGAGGAACTTGTTGAAAAAGAAAATAGAACCGCATCCGAGATAATAAGACAGGCTATCACCCAATATTACTTATTAAGGGACATTCACCCTGACTCCATAAAAATTTACTCTGATTTGTTGTATGGACGAGAATATATCATCCTCGACATTGAACTCTGGATTGCCATGCTCGATGAACTCAACGAGAAAGCATCAGACAAGTTCTGGGAGACGGTTAAAGGTATAGCTGAAGCCCACTCATGGCAAATAAAAAATAAAGGGCTCAAAACACTGATAGATGTCATGAAATACCTCGAACATGAGAATCTGTTCAGAGTCAAGCTGAATGGAGACAAGAGCATAACATTGGTTCTTTCATCCAGAAATGAGCAGAAGTTCATAAAAATATATCTCAAAACACTGCTGGAGAAGCTTGGATTTAAAATAAGGATTGTGGAAGGTTTGAGAAAGATACTGATTTCGGAAGAATGAATTTATTTTTAATTTTTAAGTTTAGCGTTGAACATTAGCATCACCAAACAAAGTTCAACAACCCTTTTATAATCTTCCAAATCCATTTCATCTTCATGGAATTTCAGGGTACCGCATATTCTGCAGGGACGATAATAAACGCTATCGCTACAGGAAAAGGGTGTGCTTTCGGTATTGATCTCAAAACCAGAGTGGTTTTCACACCTTCAGAGGAGATGAAGGTTATAGACGGAGGCAAGACAATAAAATCCGAGGTCGTTAAGAGGATTTTCAGGGTTACCAAGGTAAGAGGTAAATTGGAAATAGAGAGCAACATTCCGAGAAAAAGCGGGCTGGGTAGCAGTAGTGCATTTGTGAACTCCATCCTCCTCTCCGTGTTCAAGTACAAAAATGAGGAGCTGGACCCACTAAAAATTCTCAGGTTAAATGCGGAGATATCTCTACAAAGCAGAATAAGTTACACCGGAGCATTTGATGATGCTTCTGCGTCCCTCCTTGGAGGGATAGTAATCACAGACAACAAAGAAATGAGAATACTCAGAAGAAAGGAGATAAACCAAGAAGTGCTGATACTCATCCCTGATCACCCCAAGAAAAAAGTGAACGTCAGCAGGGTGAGAAAAAACCCGGAGCTAATCGAAAAAGCGTTCGAGTTCGCTCTAAGTGAGAACTACATGAACGCCATGTACTACAACACAATATATTACTGCGAGAAAATTGGCTACTCTCCCAANCCCGTAATGGATGCTAGGGAGCTTGGTCTGAGTGCGGGCTTATCGGGAAACGGTCCCACCTATGTCGCTTTTGGAAGTAAAAAAGAGATCGAAGAACTCGAGACCATATGGGAAAGATACGGAAAAACCTTGAAATCAAGAACCATTTCCAAACCTTGCGAAGAGAGTTTTAACGAATACATAAAAAAAGTAATTGAACCAGATGTAGTTGAGTAGGAGGGATTTTGGAGATACTGAGTTAATTTCTTCCACAATCCCTCAAAACACCAAGAATCAAAACATTGGTTCAAGGATGACTACNTTCTCTGATTTCAGTTTGCTCACATCCGCCTGAGTTTCCGGAAGGGTTCCGTAATGCATGGGAATGACTTTCTCAGCATCTATCTCCTCCAAAGCCCGTTTAGCTTGCTCTAAATCCATTGTATACTTTCCACCAACCGGAATTAACGCTACATCTACTTTAATTTCCTTCATTTCTGGTATGAAGTCTGTATCACCCGCATGGTAAATCCTGACTCCATCAATTTCGAGTATGTAACCTGCTCCACTACCTTTGGGGTGAAATGGCTTATCTATGTTATAGGCGGGNACTGTTTCTACACTGATGCCCTCAAAACTTTCCCGGACTCCTATTTCAAGCTCACATGTCCTGTATCCCTCAACAATACATCCTGTAGGTACAACAACCATNGTATGTTCATCCGAGAGCTTTCTTATCGATTTTATATCCTTATGATCAAAATGTTCGTGGGTAACGAGGATGTAATCCGCTTTTTCAAGGTTTGCATCCGGGAGATCATAGGGATCGATGTAAACAATCTTGTTCCCCTTTATTTTAAATCCTGCATGCTTCAAGAAGACGATTTCAACATTTTTGTACATATAGCTGGATGCCATGTTCTTAATTTAGTTTATAAAACTATAAGAAACTATCTGAGCTTTTCTACCAATTTTTCCAAAATTTTAAATATTCAATTTCAAAAATCTTAAAGGGTGGTAGTGTGGAGCTAAAATTCAGTATGCTTTTACCTTATCCAGCCCCAGAACCGATTGAAAGAGTGTTTAAGCTTGTAGAGAGGTTTGAAAAATATCCGATAGATTCAGTATGGCTTCCAGACCATCTGTTGATGTACCCTACCGGATACTGTCCAGATGTGTGGAGCTTGATCTCAGCTTTGGCTGTTAAAACCAAATTAAGGCTTGGTAGTGGTGTTACATGCCCTCACAGAAGACATCCGGCGGTTTTTGCTCAGATGATTGCGACAATAGANCACCTCTCTCGGAGCGGGGTGAGTGTTGGCATAGGGGCAGGAGAATCGATGAATCTCGATCCCTTCGGAATCGATTGGAAAAATAAACCTGTAAAGAAGATGGTTGAGTTCATCAAAGTATGCAGAATGTTGTGGAAGGAAGAAAGAGTCAACCACAGTGGAGAATTCTACGAACTAAACAATGCATTCCTCCAGATAAAGCCCAAAAGGGAGATACCATTCTACATAGGTGCCAACGGGAGGAAAACGAGGGAGATCACAGGGATGCTTGCAGAAGGGTGGTTACCGATATGCGAGAGCCCGGAAACATACAAAAACAACCTGAAAGATGTTAAAAACGGAGCGGAGAAATCTGGAAGAGATCTTAAAGAGATAGACACCGCTCTTCAAATATACACCGCAATTTCAAGCGATGAAAAGGACTTAGGGTTCGTCAAGATGTTTCCTGCGGTGATGATACTCGGATCCCTTAAAAAGCTTAAAATGGCTGGATACGACATAGACATCAAGGAAATAGGAGATGAGTTCTACTTTAAAGAGCTGATTCCCGGCACTCCATCCGAGAACAAGATTCTCGAATTCATTCCGAAAATACCGATGGAAGTTACAAAGGATTTTGCAATTATGGGAACAAAGGAGGAATGTATTTCCAAAATCGAGGAGTTTGCAAAAGCAGGTGTTAAGCACTTCGTTCTCATAAACATAGGCCCAGATCCAAAGGAGACCCTTCGAATTTACGGAGAGGAGATCATACCTTCTTTCAAATAAAATTATCAATTTTTTCGATAAAAACTAACAAAGAGGATTTCATAACCTACTATTACAAAAAATATTAATATGTGTCACACCCTATTTTAAATAATGGAACTGGTAGCAGAAGTGTTTGGTGTGTTTGCAGCACCGAGTGTAATGGGCCTATCTCCCGTTGTGGTGCTTAGAGCGGAAGACGGAAGATACCTACCAATCTACATAGGCATATCGGAAGCTATGGCTATCCATTCCGCTCTTAAAAACAAGATAATGTCCAGACCGATGACCCACGACCTTATGGCAGAAATTTTGAAAAAACTGAAGACCACCGTAAACAGAATCGTTATTGACGACCTCGTTGACAACACATTCTATGCAAGAATAATTCTAAAGCAGAACGATCATGAAATTGAGCTTGATGCGAGACCGAGCGATAGCATAGCCATGGCTGTTAGGATGGCTTGNCCCATCTACATAGACGAGAAAGTTCTCGATGAAGCGGGACAGGAGGATGAACTCTCTCCCGATTTTGTTGAGTTCGATCAAATTATTCAATAAATTGTATTAATAAATTGTATTAATGTATCGAGATATAAGATGTGTAACCGAACTGTTGAGAACTGTTGAGAAAAAATATTATATGTTTTCTGGTATCTTGAAACTCAATGAGTTTGGACAGTGAGTATTTGGATATAAGGTTCCTCCCAGATAATGGTTATGTCAGAAAGAAGTGCCCATCGTGTGGCAAATACTTCTGGACTGCAGATGAAAGCAGAGAGATCTGCGGAGACCCCCCCTGTGGCTCATACACATTCATCGGAAACCCGGCATTTAAGAAAAAGTTCGAGCTTAACGAGATGAGGGAGTACTATCTAAGCTTTTTTGAAAAAAGAGAGCATGAGAGGATTGAAAGGTACCCGGTTATAGCGAGATGGAGAGATGATATATACCTCACAATTGCATCAATCGCCGACTTTCAGCCATTCGTAACATCAGGTGTTGTTCCCCCTCCCGCAAACCCTCTCACAATCTCTCAACCATGCATACGAATGGATGATCTCGACTCAGTTGGGAGGACAGGAAGGCACCTAACTCTCTTCGAAATGATGGCTCATCACGCCTTCAACAATCAGGAAAGAGAAATTTACTGGAAGAGTGAGACCGTAGAATACTGCACAGAACTTTTAGGTGAGTTAGGTGTTAGAAAAGAGGACATAGTTTACAAAGAGGAGCCGTGGGCAGGAGGAGGGAACGCGGGACCCTGCCTTGAGGGAATAGTTGGTGGATTAGAGGTTGCAACACTTGTTTTTATGAATCTCGAGCTACACCCAGAAGGAAATATCGAAATAAAAGGAGAAAGATACAGAAAGATGCCGAACTACATTGTAGACACCGGTTACGGACTTGAAAGATTCACTTGGGCGAGCAAAGGTACACCAACAGTTTACGATGCTATATTTCCGGATGTTCTTGAGCTGATAGTCGGAAACAGCAGTGTGAAGCATTTTACAGACGATGATGATGTCTCGAGGATAATCGGAGAGAGCTCNAAGATAGCGGGTGTTATGGGATCACTGAGAGGGAGTGCCCTCCAAGAGCTTAGGAAAAGTGTTGCGAAGAAGATCGGCATAAGCGTCGAAAGACTTGAGAAAATTGTAAGTCCTCTCGAAAAAGTTTACGCTCTTGCGGATCATACAAGAGCGATTTTATTCATGCTCGGTGATGGACTCGTACCATCCAATGCAGGAGCGGGATATTTGGGCAGATTAATGATTAGGAGGAGTTTGAGGCTCGCGGAAGAACTTGAATTCGAGCTGACGCTGTTCGACATAGTCTCCCTACACAGGAAAATTCTGAAGGACTTCCACTTCACGATCCCTCTCGAAACAATTCAGGAGGTTCTCGAGCTTGAAGAGAGCAGATATCAAAACACACTGAAGAGAGGTATTTCTCTCGTTGAAAGAACAATCACCAAAAAGAGGAAGGTTGAAAAAGATGACCTCATCGAATTTTATGATTCGCACGGCATTCCCGCAGAGGTCGTTGTAAAAATCGCTGAGGAAAAGGGCGTTGAAGTAGAAATGCCGGAGGAATTCTATGCAGAACTGGCAAGCAGACATTCAGGAAGTGAAAAGAAGAAAGAGGGCGAAATTGTGGTTGATGGATACCCTGAGACCGAGAAACTCTACTACAACTCAAAACTTCTTGAGTTCTCCGCCGAGGTTATAGGAATAGAAGGGGACTTTCTCATACTCGATAAAACTGCGTTCTATCCCGAGAGTGGTGGACAAGACAACGATACAGGATATATCGAGACGGGAGGGCACAGAATTAGGGTTGTAGATGTTATTGAGTCCAACGGAATAGTACTGCATAAAGTGGATAAAACTGATGGTATAAGGAAGGGGACGAAGATCAAAGGCTACATCGACGCAGATAGGAGATTCAGACACATGAGACACCATTCCGCAACTCACCTTATACTGTATTCCGCCAAAAAAGTTCTTGGAGAACATGTATGGCAGGCTGGAGCTAAAAAAGAGTGGGATAAGGCAAGATTGGATATCACACACTATAGAAGACCAGACGATAAAGAGATAGCGGAGATAGAGAGACTCGCTAACAGAGAGGTAATGGCAAACAAGCCCGTAAAATGGGAGTTTATGGATAGAGTAGAAGCTGAGAGGAAGTACGGCTTTACTTTGTACCAAGGTGGAGTTCCACCGGGAAAGGAGATCAGAATTGTGAGAGTGGGAGACGATGTTCAGGCTTGTGGAGGGACTCACTGCGATTACACCGGAGAAATAGGAGTGATAAAGATAGTTAGAACCGAATCCATACAGGATGGTGTTGTAAGACTGGAATACACAGCTGGAGAGTCAGCCTTGGAGTACATGACTAAGGAGGAGGAATACCTCAAAGAAGCGGGAAGGATTCTCAGAGTTGAGCCCTCAATGCTTCCAAAAACGGTTCAGAGATTCTTCGAAGAATGGAAAGATCAGAGGAAAGAGATCGAAAGGTTGCTTTCCGAGATATCATCATTGAAGGCGGAAATCCTCATCCAGAACTCCGAGAATTACAACTCCATACCCGTGGTTGCGGAAATATACAGCAACACAGATCACAAGGAGCTCGAGAAGCTCGGTTTCGCTCTCGCAGATAAAGGTGCGGTCGGATGTCTAGTAACTAAAAAGGACAGAGTCAGAATTATAACATTCAGCGGAGTGGAAGGTGTGGATGCAAGAGATCTCATAAAGGAGATCGGAAGACACATAAAAGGCGGTGGAGGTGGCAAAGCAAATCTTGCTCAGGGTGCAGGACAGATAGCCCCTGAGAAAGATGAACTGCTGAATTACATATTCAGCTTTTTGAGCAAAGTCCTGAAGAAAGATTAAAAGGGATCGGTGGATGAAGAAGGTAGAGTTCATACCCGTTTCCAACATCCCACTAATTAATTATGGAGATGATATAGGAGAGATCATCACGAACAGAATAGATATTAAAGAGAATGATATAGTTGTGATTTGCTCAACCATAGTATCGAAGGCGGAAGGAAGGACAAAAAGGCTTGATGATGTCAAACCCTCAAAAAAAGCCATAGAGATCTCAAAGAAGGTTGGAAAACCCGCCGAATTCGTTCAGGTGGTTTTGGATGAGTCTGAGGAGATCCTAATTGAGTNTCCTTTTTTACTCGTTAAAGCAAAATTCGGAAATATTTGCGTTAATGCGGGAGTGGATGGAAGCAACATCGATGCTGGATGGGTGATCTTACCCCCAAAAGACCCTGAAAAGAGTGCAGAAAGGATAAGAAAACGAATAGAGAGTATCACTGGAAAAAGGATAGGGGTTATAATAACCGATACAAATGGAAGATGCTTCAGAAAAGGTGTAATTGGCGTTTCCATAGGTTTGAGTGGAGTTTCAGCGATAAGAGACTGGGTTGGTGAAAAAGATTTGTTTGGAAACACCCTTGAAGTAACGATGGAATGTGTTGCTGATGAGATCTCCGGAATGGCAAACCTAATCATGGGTGAGGGAGATGATGGGATACCCGTGGTTATCGTTAGAGGTGTGGGTGAGAACATACTCAAAGAGGGCAGTGTAAAGGAGATATACAGAAGTGATGACGAAGACATAATAAGACAGATCATAAAAGAATCGGGGAAAAATGAGCGATCGAATAGTTATCGCAGGAAATAATGTTAGAAATGTGGTAGAGTCTGCATTCAAGTCTGGTTACAAGGTATACGCGGTAACAAAGTTTGTGGATGCAGACCTTCAGCTTTACTCGGAAAGAGTTTTTGAGATTGAAGAGGAAAATGAGAGGTGGATATCGAAAAAAATCGATGAGATTGCAGAGACCTACTCCTGCCCCGTAATTCTAACATCCGGATTGGAGGATTTAAAGATAAAATCGGAAGTGCTCGGTAGTGATCCAAGTAAACTGGAGAAGGTTGTTAACAAAGAGAAATTCTACCGAGTACTGGAGAAAAACGGGCTTCCTTACCCCGAGATTTTTGATCCAAGTTCGGATGGTCTGAACGAGGACTGCATAATAAAACCTGTAAAAGGTGGTGGAGGAGAAGATATAACAAGGTGTAAATCCGGTGATGTTCCTATAGAAAACTTTCTGATCCAGAGATTTATTGATGGGGATCCATGCTCCATTTCACTCATGGTCGGAGAGAGAATCGTGCCAATCGCTCCAAACCTCATAATTGCAGGATGGAGGGAGATGAACTCATCCGGATTCAGGTACACTGGGAACATAACTCCTCTCAACTCTCCACCTGAAATCATAAGAGAGCTTGAAAGAATCTCCGTTGAGGTTTGTGAGTTGTTCGATCTTGGTGGCTCCGTTGGAGTGGATTTTGTGGTAGATAAGGAAGGAAAACCATACATTCTCGAAATCAACCCAAGATTTCAGGGTTCTCTCGATTCAATAGAATGGAGCACGGATGTCAACCTTTTCAAACTCCATATCGATACAACAACCGGAAAAAAAATTGAAAGGCCGAAAATAAAGAGGATCGCAGGAAGATTCATCCTCTTCGCAAAAAAAAGAATTGAAATTACAAGCGAAGTCGTGGGAAACCCTTTTTTTGCAGACATACCTAAGAAGGGTGTTATTTATGAAAAAGATGATCCAATCACCTCAATTCTGGCAAGCGGTCAAAGAATAGAAGAGATCAAAAGAAAAGCTGTTGAAAGAAAAAATGTTTTCTTAAAACTTCAGCATCGGTAAATTACTTTATTACAGACTCTATCAACCTCTTAATTGAGCTGACGTCTGCACTTCCCTCAATTCCGCTTATTAGCTCACCATCTTTGAAAATAAATAGCGTAGGAAGTAGTTGTACATAAAACTTCCTTGGAATCTCGGAGTCACTCTCAACATTGAACCTGCAGATCTTTACCTTATTCTCATACTCATGGGCGAGTTTCTTAAGTACCTGTTCAACCTTTAAACAGGGTGGACACCACTCCGCATAGAAATCAACCAACACAACACCTCTGCTTATGAATTCATTCCAATTTTTTGAATCTATCTCATGAATTACTCCGTTGTTCAAAACTACCACCTTCTTCGGAGTGTTATCAGTTATCCTTACACCTATATAAATTTAACCTAATTCATAAAATGAGTGGGTTGAATGTATCGGTACAAAGAGATTATAAGAGTTATAGATATATCGTATAGATATGTCGTGAAAGATAGAGGCATCACAAAAGTGATAAAACTCCAACACCCTACAGACCACGGTAGTACATGAATAGGTCGAGCAACCTTAGGCCGTCAACAAATCCAAACCCTCCTTTCAAGCACGATTTTTCATCGAACCTCTTTACATCATCTCTTTTTCCACCGTGTATCAAAAACGGAACAATCTCCGCGGTATGAGTCTTCAAATCAACGGGAGTCGGATGATCTGGCAGTAACATTATCTTTATCTCCTCAAGGTCAAGTCTGTCAAGAAGATATCCAACAACCTTCTCATCGTAAATGTTAATTGCTTCAACTTTTTTCTCGGCGTCCCCTTCATGGCCTACCTCATCTATTCCTTCAGTGTGCAGAACGACGAAATCGGATTGCTTTAGCTCCCTTAAGACCGCCCTACATAATCCTTTGTAGTTAGTGTCGATGTAGCCCGTGATTCCCTCTACCTCAACAACCCTCATTCCAAGACCCTTTCCGATACCCTGTAGAAGATCGACCTCGGAAATTATTGCTCCTTTTCTTCCAGTTCTTTCCTTAAACTTAGGGAATTTCGGCATTTTTCCTCCACCCCACAACCAGATCATGTTCGGTTTCTGTGTTACTTCCTGCAACACGGATTTTGACCATTCCATCAGATCGTTCAGTAGATTAGCTATTTCACCACCCCTCGGTAGATGTTCCTCAATTCTTCTGCCCTGAATGTCGTGAGGTGGAGTGGTTTTCACATCATTTATCCCTTCAAACACCCTATTTATCAAAAGAAGGTTTCTGTAGCTTCTACCACTGTAAAATTCGATGAAATCATATTTCTTAGCCTCATTCAGATGTGAAATTATCCTCTTAGCTTCAAAATCATCTACCCTTCTACCACTGTAGTCAACCATTATCCCATCCCTAACATAGACGAGATTGCACCTAAAGACCAATTCAGCCCTTAAATTTCTCGCAAGGGCTTCAATCGGTCCTCTACCAGTATAGTATTTATTCACATCAACTCCGAGGATTGTCAGGTTTGCTATGTCGCTTCCGGGTTCGAATCCTTCCGGAATGGTCTTGGTTATACCTGTCATTCCGTATCTGGTAAGGTAATCCATGTTTGGCTTATCAGCAACCTCAAGTGGTGTTTTACCACCGAGAGCCTTCACTTCATGATCTGCCATTCCATCCGGGATAAGCAGAAGATACTTCATCATCTCCCAAAATTGAGTATGAGTAAATAATCTTTTCCAGAAACTTCCAGAAAATTGAAATATTATCAAATTAAGTGTGACCTATGGATCTGAGAGATGCAATGAATCAAATAGAGCTTAGAGAGTTCGATAAGAATGTGCCCTACAACAAGGTCATGGAATTCATCAAGGAAGAAGGCTTGCAATCCATACCCTTTCTCGTGAATGTAGATGGAAAGAGATTTGCAGGAAATTTTGTTGCCAAAAGAGAGTATTTATGTAATTTTCTCGGAGTATGTAAAGAAGATCTCGCCAAATACCTCTCAAAAGTGTCCTACAATGGAGAAATACGCATAAATGAAGAGAATCCTCTGAGCAAGACTAACTGGACCCTTCACGATCTGCCGATACCGAAGTACTACCCGAGGGATGGCGGAAGATACATCACCGCAGGGGTCGTGATAGCTTGCAGAGATGAGGATGATCCATCAACCTACAACGCATGCATCCACAGGTTGATGGCTGTAGATGATAAAAGAATGGCGGTTAGACTCGTACCACCAAGACACACATACCTGCTGTGGAGAGACGCAATAGAAAGGGGTGAGGATCTCAACATACTGATTTCCATAGGTTGCCACCCTCTGTTTTTGTTTTCCGCGAGTACAAGGGTTCCCGAAGGAAAAGAGTTCGGATACTCTGCGGAACTAATGAAGGGGCTTGATTTATACAGGATAGACGGTATGCTAACCCCAATGGCTGAAATCGTTATTTCTGCAAAGATAACCGATAAAAAAGTTGAGGAGGGTCCTTTCGTAGACATAACCTCTACATACGACAAAATCAGAATGGAGCCAGTAGTAGAGATAAAAAGGATATATGCAAGGGAGGACGCTATCTTTTACTCCATAATACCTGGTGGTTACGAACATCAGATTCTAATGGGAGTCCCGTACGAGCCAGTGATATACAGATCCGTTTCCGGAGTTTGCAGGGTGAGAAATGTTGTCTTAACTCCGGGAAGCAAACATTACTTCCATGCCATCGTTCAAATAGAGAAGAACACCGAGGGAGACGGAAAGAATGCCATTCTTGCAACACTCTCAGCCCATCCGAGCCTGAAAGGAGTTATCGTGGTGGATGAAGACATAGACATATACAACTACGAGGATATCGAATTCGCCATAGCAACAAGATTTCAAGCGGATAAAGATTTTATAACCATCAAAGGAGCGAGGGGAAGTAGCTTAGACCCCTCAGCCAACGAAGACTCCACCACAACGAAATGGGGAATGGATGCGACAAAATACCTCCAAAGAAAAGACGAATTTGAGAAGGTTATCTAAATGCTGTGAGCACAAAAGTATCTCCAACCACAATGAACAATCTCACTACTCTAAGGTGATTGAATGTATCTCACTAAGGATGAAGAAAGACTGCTCCACGCAGATAATCCCACAATAAGAAAATGCATGGAGATTCTCGTAGCTATCGGAGAGATATTTAATGCAGATAGGCTAATTAATGTCAAATCCGTTCAGATTTCCGGAATCTCCTACCAGAACATAGGTGATGCGGGGCTCGAGTGGATTGAGGGCTTAAACGCGAAATTTGTTGTTAAAGCAATGATTAATCCCGCGGGCATGGATATCCGTAGATGGAGGGAGATGGACATAGATAAGGACTTTTACAGAAAACAGATGAGGATCATAAATGCACTAATTAGTATGGGTGCTGAATCGACCCTCACATGTACACCATACTACATTGAGAAGCCTTCGTTCGGTGATCATCTCGCATGGGCAGAATCGAATGCAGTTGTTTATGCAAACTCTCTGATCGGCGCAAGAACAAATAGAGAAAGCGGAATAAGTGCCTTAGCATCAGGCATAATAGGAAAAACTCCAAACTACGGCTTGCATGTGGATGAGAACAGAGAGCCCACGGTAATCGTGAATGTCAAAGAGAAGATAAGAAGTGAGCTTCTCGCCTCAATCCTCGGACTCGTTGTTGGAGAGAGAGTTGCTAACGAGGTGCCTTACTTTAGGTTCCCCAACACTCTGAGCGAGTGGCAGTTAAAAGTTCTCGGTGCAACACTTTCAGCCAAGGGAAACACCGCCTTGTTCCATGTGGAAGGACAAACTCCAGAATGGAGCAAGTTCGATGTAAGAAGCCTTGAAAAAATCGAAATAGATGGATTGAAACACGAATTTGATCAGGAATTGAGTAAGACTTGCGAACCGGATCTAATTGCCTTGGGATGTCCCCACCTATCTGAATGGGAGCTTGAAAAGTTATACGAACTCACAAGAGACAAAAGAGCAAAGAAAGAATTCTGGGTATTTACCTCCAGAGAGACTATGAAAAAGAGGGGGGACCTGATCAATGCTCTTGAGAGCAGGGGTATCAAGGTTTTCGGCGATACATGCATGGTGGTGTCCCCTGCGACGGAGAAGTTCGATTGTATAATGATCAATTCTGGAAAAGCATTTGTTTATCTTCCAAAGCTTAGAGGTGTTAATGCAAAAATAGCAGGGATGGAGGATTGCGTAAGGGAGGGTTTCAATAGATGAAATATAATTTATGAAGTTGACCCTGTTTTGCGATGAGTTGCAATCTAACTCCTCTACTTTCCATCCCAAGCCCTATTCACCTCACAAAAACTTGTTGATGAACAGGTTCATCAACTTTTCAGTATTCCTGTTCAAATCCGAAATATATCGCTCAGTTGCATTAATTATGCTTTCTTTCTCACCATCATCCATTTTCTCAGAGCTTAGCCACTTCTCCACGGTATCCCTGGTGACCTCAAGATGAAACTGAACCCCAATGTTCTTCCTTAAAATAAATCCTTGATTCTTTACCTTCTCTCCAGAAAAAACTAGTTTTGCGGATTCTGGTAAGTCGAATGTATCTCCATGCCACTGAAAAACCATCATCTCCTTTGGAAACTCTGTCAATCCCTCATTTATTACCTTGTACCATCCTATCTCCTTTACAAATGGATACACTCTTCCACCAAATGCTGAAGAGATCAGTTGTGAACCTAAGCAGATTCCAAGAACAGGCACACCCTCCTTATCGGCAATTCTTATCAGCTCTTCTTCCTTTCTCAGGTAAGGGTATTTCTCAGATTCATAAACACCTTGTGGTCCTCCGAGAATTATTACATGAGTGTAATCTTGAAGTAACTCCGAAAGTGACTTTGAATCAAGATCATTAATGTCCTTTTCAGCAAGAAAATAATCGTAATCCACATCCCACTTCTGGAGGATCTCTTCGATGTACTCCAAACCCTCTTTTTCTGAATTTTTTATAGCAAGAATCCGCATATTTCTGTGATTTTTTCAACAGAATATATACTTTATGCCAAAAATCTTCAGAAAAATTAAAAAAGTAAGGAGTTAAACAAACTCAACTACAAACCGATAGGTTATGCTACCGTATTCGCTACAAACCGCATACTCATCATCCGAGTTCTTGTCCATGTAACATCTGTTTTGGAGTGGATAACTTACCTCAAATTCACATACATCTCCGGAATCAGAGCACTTTTCAAGTATCGTAGAGAACCGTAGGAAGATAGATGTCGTACCTATCTCATCGTCCTCAAATGTATCTTCATCGAAAACAACTGTTTCCACATATACTCCTGCCACAACTCCACTCGATGTCGTCTTCTGTCCCNCAAATATCGTCTTTTCAATCAACCATGTGGAGCCAGAGTGAATGTCTTTATTACTATCACCATCGGGTATCCTCATAACCTCTGCCAAAGAGAATGTATTCGATTCTACTACATCCCCACCGATGTTCGTTGGTGAGATTCCCTCACCTATGACTCCTACAAAGCTATAAGTGTAGATGTCCCCAGCGTTCTTGATTGTCGTGAGATACAAGTCCGTGTCACCATCCCTATCGTTATAGATATCTATGCTTACCAAATCAACCCTTATGCTTTCTATGAGCGGTAATGCACTTATTTTCTTACCCTCAAATATTGCGGTAAGATAATTGCCCGAACTCTTAGCTGATCCAAGCTTCTTAATTCCTTTTTTCAGCTTACCCCATTTGCTCTTACCTTTGTCAAAAGTTTCCTTGAATGTTACAAATTCTTTTAGCGGTGCTTCACTTGATTCCTCTATCACCTTCTCAATCCCTTTTTTCGCGGTTGTAATGCCTTTTTCGGTTAAGCTAACGATAGATGTGACCATGTGACACAACTCACCCACATCACCGACCACATCGTACCAGTTTACAGCTTCTTTAACCTCTTCACCCTCTATAAGATAGCTCTCATTGAACCCCGTATTGAAATCAAACCTTGTAATCTCGATCTTTGCACTTCCAAATGGATCGTCCTCTCCTTCAGCAATTGCCTTAGAGGTATCAGCCACAAGATCCAAAACATAGCAGATGGAATCTATACAACTGGTTATATCTGATCCCAAGGTGGTTATGCATGAAGCTCCTTTAACACAGGCTGCCAATACATCGAAGAATATGTCGAACCATGTAGATGGATTGAGAAGGTGCATAAATGCCTCATCGTCTTCATAAGCGGTGAGTGTTAGAGATACCTTCTCCACATTGAGGTCTTCTGGCACAACTGCAACAGGAAGATTTGCATCCTCATAAGGTATTCTCTTACCTCCGTCATCTTCAGCCTCTCTGTACATGAAATACGGGTACTCCTGTCCGCTTTCAAGCAGTTGCTTCCCATCTGCGGAGTAGTATACAACCTCAGTAAAGGAGTTTATTTCTCCCTCCCAGTAGAAGGATGGTTCGGAGTCCTCAGAGGGAGATATTCCTGTAAGGAAGAGCACATCATACTGCTTCCGCACCGTATCTAATTCTAAACTTACTTTCAATTCCTCCTCTACATCTGTTGCCAAAAATAGCGGTATTTTCTCTGGATAGTTCGAATACTCCTGAACATCTAATTCGCTCTTGAAGACTCCAACTACTATCTTCCAGCTTCCGTAAGCTTCGGGCCAATCCTTCTGGAGTGTAAATTCGCTGTTCGTTGTTTTCACATCAATTATTTGATTTCCTTTCATAACAATGTATTTCACAGCATTGCCGAAACTGTGTCCGAATTTAAGTGTAAACTTCCCGTCCTTCCCGACAGATAATGTTTTTATCTTTACAGAATTGCTTTTGTCAAGTTTGACTACATCTCCACTCAATACTGGTTCGGAACTCACCTCCTCGATGCATATCTCCGGTGTCTCTAAAACCTCATATTTCTCAAGACCCAAAACACTAATTCTCAGGTGATCGACCACCTGACATACCCCTCCACTCTGGCAAAAGTTGTTATTGTATATGTAAAATACATGCTCCTTCTCCTGCCACTTGATATCAATATTCCCGTTTCTGCCATTTTCATGATCTGCAACTTCCAGAATGAGTCCTCTTGTATCCTCCGTCTTAGGTTTTACATTCAACCTCAGAGTGATTTTCAGGAAATCACCCTTCAACACCGAAACGCTGTAGCCGTTACTCAGGGCTTGGGGTGATGTTGCGACAAAACAACCACCAAGAGTTACATCCTTAGTCTCAGATTTGTCCTCTTCCTCCCTCCATGAAGATCCATCGTAAAAGATTATCGTATCTTCATTCTCTTTTTCTGGGCAGAACAATGGCTTTGCTTCAGATGCTTTTGTCACCCATACATCCAACTTCTCAGGTGGGATAACATAGTTTTCCCTCTTTGATAACCCCATAGCCTTTATCGTCTTCTCAAACTCGTAACTAAGGGCCTTCGTCATGATGGAACTGGAGAGATTTATCGATTTAAGGGAGCAGATGCTGTCAAGACCCATAGCACCCAATACCTCAATATCCGTTCCACTTAATTCATTTTCTGTGAATGCGCACCTCAATTCAGCTCTAAGAGCGAGCTTCAGTAGAGATTCTGGATTTAGATTTGTTTTTACAGCCAGATCAAATAGCTCAGTTTTCCCTTTAACATTGTTCAGCAAATCTCCTGCGGTAGCAATTCCATTCTGTTTCAGAATCTCAACCGCTTCATCCTTTGAAACAAATCCCAATGCAGATATCAAACCCTCCTCTGAATAATCCGACACAACATACTTCGGGAAGTTCACATTTTCAATGGGTATTGTGCAGTTCACAACTCCACTCGATGGTGTGGGTTGAGGAGTGGGTGTAGTGGCAGATTCAGATGGAAGGGGGCTTGGCATTGGATTTGACTCACCCATTACAAGAAATGCCCACCATGGTTTACTCTCACCAACCAATTCACCATCTTCAGCACTAATTTCGTATTCAACATCAAAAGACACCGGAATCAAGCCCAGCAATCTGCCTACCCTCTCAGCGATAACCTTGTATTTCGGAGCTTCTTCATCAACCAACCTTATCTCTTTAATCGCCTCAACTTCATCCAGTAAATCGGAAGGTAGAACTCTAATCTGTTTTTTACTTTTTGCTGTAATCAGCGACCCGTTAACATACAGTAGTTCAACCTTGCCCTTTGCAGAAACCCCATCCGTTTCGATTACAATTTCTTCTCCCGGCTTAACATAAACTTCCTTTTCTTCGATTCTTATTCGGAGGGGTTTTCCTTCAAGCTTTAAATCCTCAACATACACTTCGCTACCACTTACCCTTACCTCCCTGATTATTTCGGTGTTCCTTAGATCTACTTCATCGAGTTTCTCCATAATCTTCACTATAAGCTCCTTCATTTCGTTTTCCATCTGCTGTAACTTCTCATCTACCTCTTCAGGTGATGATTCTTCAAGAACTTTTTGAACCTTGGATTTATACACTTCTTCAGCCTCGATCAGGGATTCTACTTCCTCCTCCGTTAATTTTCGCTCCATGCACTCTTTTTGTAGTTGAAAAATTTCTTTTTCAACTTCTTCGAGTCTTTTCTTGAGTTCTTCAGCCTCTTCCCCTGTTGCAATTGTGAGCCTCTCATTTAACTCTTCTTCCACCTTCATCAGTGTTGACAGAGTAAGACACGGAGTCTCTGTATAACTCCCCTCCTTACACGAAGCCTTAGCTTTCTCTATCCTTTTTTCAAGAAACATCTTTTCTCTCTGCACCTTTTCAAGCTCTGTTTTATCTGTCTTCCCAGCGGAGATCTCTGCCTTTATCCTCTCTTCTTTATCCAGAAGAGCGTTATAGCTCGCTTCCAGATCTTCAAGCTCATCACAGATGTTTACTTCCACCTCGTATTCAGTTTCCTCTGGTTCTTTAATGCACTTCTCATACTCCCTCTTTATGTTTGCAAACTCTTCACTTATTTTTTCCTTTTCTTCCTCAGATTCGGATTTTATTAGCTCCTCACTCAATAAAGAAAGCTTTGCTCTCAATTCTTGACATAATGTAATCTCAGTATCCGGTTTTTCAACCTCTCCTTTCTTTTCACACTCGAATTCAACCAGATTTTTGTATCTTTCTTCACAAACTTCTTTACCTTCACCTCTGTTCAGACATGTGTCCTCTATGACCTTCCTTACTCTTTCCTCACACGACTCTTCACCAGATGGTTCTTCTTTCTTTTCAGACTTGCATGCTGTTCCCTCCTCGTTACATCCGTACTCACACTCGATCTTATACCTGTACTCACACTCAAGAGTCCACTCATTAAACGATCCATCCTTCCAGAAGATCCCATCCTCACAATAATCTGAACAACTCACATTCTCAGGAATCTTACATGTTCTTCCTTCCTCATCACAACCGTACTTGCAAAATCTCCTCGAATATTCACATTTATTGCTCTCAACATCAAATTTACCGCTATAGTAGTGCCACCCATCTTCACAGTACTCTGGACAGTCATATCCCCTGAGTATGCACCTCCCGTCCTCACACCAATATCCCTCGGGACATTCATAATAGTGGCTTGAGACCCTGCCTTCATCATCACACTGCTCCTCTATGACCCACTTGCCCGAACTCTTCGGAGCACCACCATCATAATCCGTACACGAATCAGAGTTCGATATTACAGTTCTCTTATAGTAATCCCACCCTGTCACGCTACCTTTTACAAATATGTTCTTACCATCCGTATCCGTGCATGTTACCGACTCAGAAGTTCTTTCTGAGATTACATGTGTCGTCGATTCGGAAGTGTTCTCCGATACAGTTGAGGTGTCCACCTCATGACATGATACCACAACTATTGTTGAGTTATCGCAGGAGCTGTACCATCCTTCGTTTCTTGTCCCTACCTCATTGCAAATAGCCTCACATCCACTGCATGTATCGTATTTTATCAGCCTACCAGAACAAGAATCGTACCACCCCTCACTTCTCGTTCCAATCTTATCACAAATAGGTTTGCATGAATCGGCGGTAGCAACTCCCACACAAGATATCCCCACACATATGAGGATTGTAAAAATGAGACTGAATAGTGTCACCTTCACACACAACACCCCGTCACCTACCACCACTAACTGAAAATAAACCAATATAAGCATATCGAAAAAATACATGATGTGATGTAAAATATTTAACATTGTTAATAAATATACCTCCTGTGATTAACAAACAGCGGTAACAATTGACCCAGAAAAACTTTAAAGATGTCACCTTAAATAATGGAATTAATACAAAATGACATTCAATTGCTCTGGTGGGGTAGCGGATATCCTGGGGGGCTGCGGACTCCCCGACCCGGGTTCAACTCCCGGCCAGAGCACTTTGCTTTTAGTTCAATGCTACTTTCACAACACTTCCACTTTTAAACTTTAAAAATTAAATAACAAAACAAAGATTAAGAGGCATTGCCAATACGGTTTTGACAACAGACTGCTGCCAGCCCTCAGCTATGCCCGAGTAATCCGTATTTACTCAAAGCTTAACCTTTGCCTCTGATACCAACATGACACCGCGGTATATAACACTTCTGTCAATTTAACTTTACACCACGAGATCGGTCACCAGCGTTGATACCAGCATCCCAACCACAATCTTTAATATTTTCTCAAGATAATTATCTTTATGCTATCCAAGGAGCCGATCGATCTTTCTAAAATCGGGAAGGAGAACACAGACAAAGAGATCCTCAGACTCGCAATAATAGCGGAGCTGGATGCTATAAACCTCTACGAACAGCTTGCAGAAATGACCGAGGATGAGAACATAAAAAAGGTGTTTCTCGATGTTGCTAAGGAAGAGAAGACCCATGTAGGTGAGTTTCAGGCAATGCTTCTAAAACTCGACAGGGAGCAGGTTGAAGAGCTTGAGAAAGGGAGAAAAGAAGTTGAAGAGTTAACGGAGAAATGAGATTTGCACCAGTGGTGAAAAAATTTTCACTATTAGGGTGTTTAACGAAAACTTATTTCAATTTTTTAATACAATTTCTTGACCTCTCATCATCACAATATTCAAAAAAATTTTATATATTCTCAACTGAAAATCTTTAACTATGAGTTGGTTAGATGTTGTCACAGATTCAAAGAAAATTATGGTCGTTGATGATGATCCTTCTGTTAGAGAGATTCTTCGCCTAATGCTAAAAGATTACAATGTTCTCGAGGCGGAAGATGGAGAGGATGCGTTGAAAAAATTCATGATTGAGAGACCGAGGATTGTTTTAATGGATATCTCTCTTCCAAAAATTGATGGGATTGAAGCCACCAAAAAGATTAAAGAGATTGAGCCTGAAACCCTAATAATCGGAATTACAGCGTTCGAAAAAGGAAAAACCAACGAAATACTGAACGCGGGTGCGAGAGAAGTTCTCACAAAACCTCTTTCGAAGAAGAAACTATTGGAGATAATCGAAAGTTACTGAGTTCGATTTTGATTTTGCTCCAAAAACCAAATCCGCTCCTCCAAAAACCTGAATTCAACTACTCTGAATAAAACTCATCAATCGTTTTTATCTCCCACTCCTTCACTTTCTCCCTTTTCTTCCTCTCGTTCGATTCCTTAATCTTCTTAGCCAAGAAACTGATAATCTTAACATATATCACAAAAAATACGATGATGAGTGGAATATACGAACCGAAAATCGATTTGAAGAATGATGGGAGTATCTCAGGGTTGATAAAGACAACTAACATTAGGAACAAAACAAACAATACCCCAGCATATGAAATTATTCTTCCGATTCCCACAAATAGTATATCTCCTTCATTTATTATAAGCTTTTCCTACCCAATTGACAAATATTTGTAAACTCTGTTAAATTAACTAATAGCAAATACAAACAAACTACAAATATATTAAAATAAGTTAATTGAATCAAATCACTACAACCTCTCCCGTTCTTTCGTAAGTTCTGATTCCTGAGGGCAGAGACTTCTTGAACTCTGCAGACTTCAGAATTTCTACGAATTTTCTAACTTCTTCTCTTTCAAATTTACTTTTAAGGATCAGAAAATCATACTCTTCTGCTCTCAAAGGTACGAAATCAAGAGAGAACCTATCTGCAACTGTCTTTATCCCCAACCCCACATCAGCTTTGCCACTTGCCACCGATACAGCAACAGAAGTGTGAGACTTTGCCTCGATATTGTACCCTTTTATTCTGGATGTCAGGTCTTTAAAATCAACCCCTTTTTTCTCTGAAATTTTTTTCAGCTCCATATCAAATAGTATTCTCGTTCCAGATCCTCTATTCCTATTTACAATCGTAACAGATTTGTCCACAATATCTTCAATCTTTCTTATTCCTAACGGATTACCTTCTTTTACGATTATCCCCTGTTCCCGAAGGTATCCCTTGACAAGGTAGCATCTTCCTTCCAATCCGTACCTCTTCAGGTAGGGTACATTGTACTCTCCGCTCTCATCAAGCAAATGAATTCCTGCGATATCCGCTTCACCCCTTCTAACCGCAGAGATTCCGCCTGAGGACCCCGCATTTATTGACTTAACTTTGATTTTATTCTCCCTCAGGAATTTAGCCATCACATCCACACCAACGCAATGGCTTCCGATTATCATCAAGTCCGCTGGCTTTATTTCATCACTGAACAACCTCACCCTCACGATCTCCCCTTCCTCAAGAAACGACTTGTCTTCCTCGATAACAATAAAGCCGTCCGTTTCGGAGAGAGCTGTTATGGCTCCGCTGTAATACCCTGAAACAGGATAAACCGAGAATCCTTCGTCACCACGCACGATGTTCACCGGAAGGTACTCCACTCTCCCTACGGCAGAATTTACCCTCATAGGAACTCTCGCAGATATCACCTTGTCTTTTTTATCCTCAAGACCCGCCATTTTCCGTATCAACGGACTTACAAATATTTTGTATATCATCAAAGCTGATGTTGGATTCCCCGGTAACCCAAAGGCTGGTTTTCCATTGAGATTTGCAATTATAGTTGGTTTTCCGGGTTTAACAGCGATGCCATGAACGATTACCCCGGGCTCAAATTTGTCGAAGACCTTGTAAACGAGATCTCCCGCTCCCGCAGATGTGCCTCCAGAACATATTATTGCATCGAACTCCATAGCTTTTGAAACCATCCTCTCTATCTCCTCCTCATCATCCCTCACTATGCCAAGAAATACTGGTATCGCTCCATCCTCCTTTAAAGAGCTGATCAGAGAATAAGAATTAATATCATAGATCTTGCCCATTTCCAGCTTCAAACCCGGATTTACAAGCTCGTTTCCGGTTGAGAAAATCGCTACCTTAGGTTTTCTATAAACTTCAACTTCTGAATACCCTACCGCACATAGCACACCCACCTCTCTCGATGTTAGGGTTGTCCCTTCTCTCAGGATTAGCTCTCCAGCCATTATATCCGAACCCGCATACATCACATTTTCTCCAGGTGTCACCGCTCTATAAATCAAAACTCTATTTTCCCTCTCCTCGCAATACTCCTCCATAACAACCGCATTGGCTCCCTTCGGAATCATCGCTCCGGTCGAGATCTCTGCGGTAGTTCCATTTTCTATCTCAAGTTTCGGTTCACTACCCGCGGGTATTCTACCGATCAGTTTCAACTCAACAGGCGAGTCCTCATCAGCGTTAAATGTGTTCTCCGCAATAACAGCATAACCATCCATGGTGGATTTATCAAAAGGAGGAGAATCTGTAATAGCCTCGTAATCTTTCGCAACAACCCTCCCATAAGCATCAACAACCGATATGCGTTCCGTTCCAATTTTAAAGTTCATGCTCTCAAGAATTTTAAACACCTCATTCTGTGTCACCAACTTCCTGAAGACCTTCTTTTTCCCTTCCATAGCTAACCCCCTCCACCTACCAAGAAATTAGTTTTACCTCCACAACTTCCCCCTCCTCGTATCCTTCTTTCTCCTCCTCTACCTCCACTATCCCATCTGCATGGAGAAGTGTGGACAGCAATCCACTTCCAGATGTTCTTAGAGGTTCAGCATACAACCTTCCATTTTCGATCTTGAGGGATACCCTCGTGAATGTTCTTATCCCTGCCTGAGAGGGTATTCTTCTTCTTGCATACGCTAAGACCTTACAATCCAGCTTCAATTCCTTGCTGACGCCATAGACTCTCTGAAGTATCTTCGGAAAAACAAGATTGAATGCGATGTAGCAAGCTACGGGAAACCCGGGAAGAAGGAGAACCGGTTTGCCATCACACACCGCTATACCGGTGGGCATTCCCGGTTTGATTGCAAGACCGTGAATGAATGTTCCATCCTTTTTATCATTCACAATTTCAGGAACGAGGTCTTTCTTCCCAACGGATGTTCCTCCACTAAATATAACAATGTCGGAGATTTTTAACGACTTCTCAAGAACATCCCGAATGGATTCGGGGTTGTCTGGAACTATCCCCATATCCAACGGAATCGTATTGAGTTTCTTCAGAGATGATAGGATCATATACCTGTTGGAGTCCGGAATTTTTGTGGATGCATTTGCTTCCACCACTTCAGGTTCAATCAGCTCGTTTCCCGTGGATATGACCGACACCACGGGTTTCCTAAGCACACTCACGCTCGTATTTCCGGTCGCAGACAAAACCGCTATATGGTGTGGTTCAATGACATCCCCCTTGTCCATTATTTTCTCACCCTTTTTGAAGTCTTCTCCCCTTCTTGAGACATTTCTCCATGGAGCGAGAGGTTTATACACCTCGATGTTAGCATCATCAATCCTTACCGTATCTTCAATCATCACAACCGCATTGGCTCCCTTCGGAATCATCGCTCCGGTGCTTATCCTGACCGCACAGCCTTCATCCAGATGCACATCCTTAAACTCCCCGATCTCAATTGAATCCACAATTCTAAAAAGCTGAGGGTTGGTCTGACTTGCGGAAAAAGTTTCTTCAGCTTTCAAAGCGTAACCATCGACCGCAGACCTATCAAAAGGTGGCACATCTCTTCTCGAGAAAATAGGTTCAGCCAAAACCCTCTCAAGAGATTCCGTGAAATGAACTGTTTCGGTATCAACCACCTTTACTTTCTCTCTCATAAAAAGCTCAAATGCGGTATGGACCTTCAACCTCCTCCTAAATCCTTTATCTTTAACATCCCAGTAATCGGTATTAGCATCCATATCTTCTAATCGAGAAGATAGCTTAAATTATTATCGAGTTTTTGATTGATTTTTTCCTTTAGTTCTCAGCTTCAAAATCTCAGCCTCAAAGTCTCAAACTCAACCCCTATCCGCTCCGATGCCTCCAAACCACAACCACTAAAAAAGTCACAAGAGTGCATAGAGCAGAGAAAGGAGATTCTATGCTAACAACGGAGAACCTGTCGCTCCAATCCCTGTAAAACTGGTCTCTCAGAATTTCGCATGCCTCTCCCTCCATCAGAATTGCCACCTCTCTGTTCAACTTCAGACCATATTCGTTGAAGTTAGCAGAAGTTACGATGCATTTTCCGTCCGAATATATCATTTTCCCGTGCAAAGAGTTAAAGCCCCTCAGAGGTATAAGCTTCGCAGAGATGTTGCACTCACCTCCTATGTTGTTTAAAAAGTTTACAACTTCCGTGTTTCTCTTTTTTGAATGCTTTGAATCTAGTAATATTTTAACTTCGGATTTTCTGCACGCATTCATTATAAGTTCGAGTGTTTTATCAGTTCCAAACCAGTTCAGACTCATATATGGCACTTCGATCAACAACTCCTTCTCTGAATTAGATATTAACTCAAAAACAGGGTTTCCATAAAAGTTTGCATCTGGAAAGATGTACAATGTTACATTTCCTTCAAATTCGATCGGATTCGATGACAAAACATATTCTCCGTTTCCTTCGATGCCAGATACCTTACCGTGGTCAGCAGAAAACTTCAAATCCGAACTAACAAGCTCCAAAAGTTGATTTGCTATTTTTTCACTCTCGAAGATGACAATATAACCTCTATTCGATTTTCTCCAATTTTCAGTAGATATAATTACCCTTTTTCTGTCCTCTATGGCGAATTTGTAGTGGAAATTCTTGAAATAATGTGAATCGAGAAAGAACACCTCTGAATTTCTGAGGGAGCTTACTATCTTGATCTCCTCCAAGGGAATTCCTCCTACCGGATTTCCTGCAAGGACTATTTTGACTTCAACCCCCTTCTCATCAAGCTCTTTAAGATTAAGGGGATCTGTAAGAGTGTACGAAACTAAAACCAAGCTTTCATTCGCAGTAAAACGAAAATCTGCCGGAGTAACGATGATTTTTCCTTTAACATAATCCTTCACAGGCTCAAATGTAGTCCATTCAATGTATCTGAAATCCCACTCACTCCCAAATCCGAGACTCCTGAAGTAAACCACATCCCTATCACAATACGACAGAACTCCTCCATCACAGTACGAAATCGAATCAAGAACTTGTCCGTTACAGTACAGGAGCAACCTCTCTCCGCTGTTTGATAGCCTGAACTTACCTTCCCCAACCACATCCGGATAAAAACCAAATTTTTCAAAGAAGGTTGAGGAGTTTACCGCAACATAAACATAACCCGAGAGACCCGACAGGTTTATCCACCCTTCTTCATCTGTCAGCACCGGATTTCCACAGGATGTGGAGTTGAGATACAAATACACATACTCATACTCTCCGCAATTCGGACAGAACTCGAGAATTTGAGCATCTGGCTTAGCATCTACCTTATGAAAAATGAAGATGACAAGAACAGAGAAACATATAAAGAGGGTCTTGGAGATGACCCTATGGTTGTGAGTTTTGGTTTCCGTTTTCAAGCTCCCTCCTCAACTCTCCGATTGTGGAGACTCTTTCAGCAACAACATTATGCTGGTGTATGCTCTCCTCATTCTCCTGTCTCAAGTGCACGATAATATCTTCCGGAGCTGACTTGAATCGATCTATGACAGCTTTCGCCATAATTCTAACACTGTCTTCCACGAATCTCGGGTTCTTATGCGCCATTTCCACAACGGATAACTCATCCTCTCTCTTCAAAATCTCATAAACATCATAACTCATCGAACCCTTAGCAATCTCGATTANTTCATCGAGAGACGCGGAAAAGTCATCTCTAACCTCAATCATTATTCTCGCTTTTCCCCGTTGATTGTGGGTTGATACCGGAACGATTTCAAAGATCCTGGAGATTTCTTCTACATTGAACCCCGCTTTCTCAAGCTCCATTGCGGATTTAGATTTTACGAGTTCCTGAGCGCACGGACAGGCGGTTATGCCCATCACCTCAACACCGATCATTACTCTCCTCTTTCCACCCTTCCAGACAACCGCATCACAGAATATCTTTACAACCTCTTGTGTCTTCTGAGAAGTTGCGGGAGTCTTTTTTCTCATAATCAGCTCAGATGTCATCTTGACTTCAGCTTTTGTTGCATACTCATGTCTTTTCAGCAGAGTTTCAGCCATCTTTATATTCAGATCCTCCACCGTTTTCACTGGCATCGCGGTCAGGCTTTCGATAACCTCATCCACCGCTTCAAAGTTTCTGCTTAAGTTTACACCTTTCCTCGTTGAGGGCAAGTCCACAAAGACATCGAATGTGGATATGAGAATTATAGGTCTTTTACCCTCNCGCTCAACCTGAACGAGCTTTTTCACTCCGCTAGCTCCAACTCTGCTTAGTCCTATCGGCACATCCGGTTGAAGTAGTTGAACATCAGGAAGCATCCTTAAAAATTTGACTTCAGANGTATAAAAGAATAGCTATTTATTCCAGTTTCTTGCAAATTGTAAGTGTTAATGTAACCGACCCAAGCTTGTAACAACTTTCCCACACCACCTACAATCAAAACCCCTGATACATCTGGAGAGGAGAAGGTATGAAAGCTTGTAGCATCGAAAGTTCAGGAGATAACTCGAATGGCATTAAAAAGTACTGCATAGTGGGTTTCCCGTTAACCCACTCGGTTTCGCCCGCCATGCATAACTCCGCATTTGAGTATTTCAATATACCCGCGAAATATGTGAAAATGGAGATAGAACCTGATAAAATAAACAGCTCGATCAAAAGCCTTGAAAACGAGTTTTCTGGAGCTAATGTCACGATACCGTACAAGGAAGTCTTCGCTAAACACTATCCTGGAGTCGGGTCTGCGAAAGAGATAGGAGTCGTTAACACGATAGATTTTGAGAGGAGGGTTGCTTATAACACCGATGTTTACGGAGCCTTAAAAGCAATTGAGGGAAAAATTGACGACTTTGACAGTATTTCAGCCCTCGTTGTGGGTGCGGGTGGTGCGGGAAAAGCGGTTGCATATGCTTTGATAAAAAAAGGAGCCTTAGTGGTCGTACATAACAGAACAGTTGAAAGAGGATTAAGACTCGTTTCAGAGCTTAGAAAATTCGGAAAAATAATCTTTATCGATGAAAGCGAATTAAGCAAGCTAAAAGTTGACTTGATCGTAAACACCACTCCATTGGGGATGAGAGGATTTCAAGACACTCTGCCAGTTCCTGAACACCTTCTGAGGGATGTTGTTGTTTTTGATACAGTTTACAACCCGATGGAGACAAAGCTGATAAGGGTTGCAAAAGAGTGTGGCTGTGAAGTAATATACGGGATTGAAATGCTCGTACATCAGGGAATAAAAGCCTTTGAGATATGGACGGGACTAAAACCTCCAGAAAAATTGATGAGGGATTCTGCTATGAACGCTATGAAAGCCCTTAAAGAGGTGAAATAATGGACAAAACCGGAAAGGTCTTTTGTTTGGATACCGAGATACTTGGGGAAAAGAATTCTATATCTGTTTACTTGATAAAATCAGAGCCACCATGTATAGTCGAGACTGGACCCAGTTGCGTTGCTGAGAAGGTTTTGAGTCTCATTAGTTCATTAGGGGTCAAAAAAGAAAATATAAGGTATATTTTCCTGACCCATATTCATCTCGATCACGGCGGTGGTGTGGGTGATCTGCTCGAGCGGTTCCCATCTGCTAAGGTAGTATGCCATCCAAAAGCGGTAAAGCACCTTATAAATCCAGAGAAACTGTGGATCGCTTCCAAGAATGCACTCGGTAATATTGCAGAAGCTTACGGAGAGCCAAAACCAGTTGATGAGAGCAGAGTGATCTCAGCAAACGATTACGAGGAATTCGATCTCGGAGATGATGTTATGCTGTGCGTACACACTCCCGGTCATGCGGTTCATCAAGTCTCGTTCTACTTGAAAAGAGACAAAGTGCTGTTTCCCGGAGATTCTGCGGGAGTTTACGCACACGACATAGTCGTACCCACGACTCCTCCTCCCTTCATGCTTGAACCCGCATTGAAATCCATAGACAAAATGCTAAAACTTAAACCAGAGTTCATAGCATTCACACACTTTGGAATTGCAAAAGCAAAAGACGGAAAAATACTCGAGACTCTGAGGAGGAGGCTGAATTTGTGGTGCAAATTGGCTATCGAGGTTGTCGATGAGGGTGGGGGNATGGATAGTCTCCACTCAAAATTGTTGGAGAAGGATGACGGGTACAGAGAGCTTTTCAATCTTACAAAAGACTCCGTAATAATATCGGGATTTCACATGATGACCTTAACAGGGTTGCTCGATTTTGCTACGAGTTTTAAAAAATCTGAGGATTTAAGCAGGGGATAAATGTCCAGCTTATCAAGGGATTTAAACCCACACTTAANGAGCATCTACATTCAATTCCGTGNGATTGAGAAAAACCAATTATCTCGTTTTTATACTCCATAATCTTCAATCATCACTCTTCGATCTCCTTTTTCATCATTTTCTGCCTTTCCTTAGCGGTATAACCCGTGAGTTCTTCCAAGAACCTATTGTAAGTCTTTAATGTATCTTGAGCTACAGATAATTCAACCTTGGGGTTCGTCTTGGATTCTGCACACAGCAATTTTCCATCAAACCACAACCTTAACTCCTCAATTGCCCCATATCTAACGACATAGATCTCTCCATCTTTATCAAATGATCCAAAATGTTTGTTTATCATCTCCTCAAGTCTCTCCTGAGTTGGCTTGAACCCTCTCTTAAACTTGTACTTTCTCATCCAACCACCTCTTCAGATTTTCCGATTTCCAGATTTTTTGATTAAAAGATAAAGTTTTTGCTTCTTTTAAGGAATGAAGAAAGTTTAAATAAATTGAGAAGCATGAATAATATATGGTTAAGACCCAAATAATTGTGCGAGATCTTGAAGTTAAAGAACCGGTTATGCTTACAAGCTTCCCGGGAATAGGGCTCGTAGGCACGATAGCGACCGCACATTTTGTTACCGAACTCAATTTGGAATATAAGGGGGTTATAACTTCCGAAGTCCTTCCTCCCGTAGCGACATTGATAGATGGTGTGATTGCCCCGCCAATAAGAATATACGAGTCCGCAGAGTACAATGCAATTTTAATCCACTCAGATATCCCCATAGCCCTTGAAATTTCTGGGTTGTTGAGTCAGGAGATAGTGAACTGGGCAAAATCCATAAATGCAACCAAAATATATTCCTTAGCTGGAGTTGCAACATTCGAGGGNAAACACAGAGTCTTCGGTGCTGCAACAACTAAAGAGCTTCTTGACGAAATCAAAGACCATGTAGAGGTTTTCAGAACAGGAACCATCTCAGGACTTGCCGGGTCAATTCTGAACGAGTGTGTTTACCAAGACTTCCCCGGATTTGCCTTACTCGGTGAGACATCCGGATTTAACCCNGATCCACGAGCGTCAGCACAGATAATCGAAGTTCTGAACAACATACTCGGATGGAGCATAGGAGTGGATAGACTGATAAAAGAGGCAGAATTCATCGAAACGCAAATGCAAAAACTTGCAGAACAGACCAGAATTCAGGAACAGAAGGTCAGTAGAAAAGAAGAATTCCCAATGTATGGATGAGGTGGGCGATATGAGGTGTCTCGTGTTTACCGGAATCTCAAGGACGATAATAGACGAGATACTGAGAAAAATGATAAAAACGATAGAATTGAGAAGTGCACACAATGTTGCAACAGCTATGAGAGCGGAAGTTGGCAATTGCGTTTTCCTTACCCCAGTAAAGCTCCATGATCTCGACAGAGGAACCGCAGGAATAGTTGCAGAGGTTGTTGGTAAGGAAGTTACTTCTCATTCGATGTTTTTCTCCACGGACAGGTACTTCGAAGAGAGCGAGATGACCGTGGTTAAACTTAGATTGAACCCCAAATGTGTTGGAAGAGTTCTGAACCTGCTAAGTACAGGAATACTCGACTCCACTGAGGCTGAAGTTATTGAAATGAGCTATTACGATGCAAAATAACTGCATGGGTCTTAGCCATAAGTTCAAAGCCACTACGACTTTTCCGCTACATTATCCTTTTTCTCTTTTCTCTGTAATCTTTGAATAGCTTTTCAACCAGTTCAACTTTTTTCTTTTCCATGCTNCTCTTCTTCTCCAGATAAGCCTCCTCGAACTTTCTGGAGTTTATCAATATAAGCTCATCACCGTATTCTATTTCAACCTCATCCTCCGAGAGAACCGGTATCTCCGCTTTTTCAAATATGGATTCCGCGAGATGTGACATCAGTCCTCTCGAAATTATAGCCTTCACACCCTTTCTAACGATATACTCTGCGGTAATCCTTCCACCACCGCTACAATCCTGAATGAAGATTATATCACCCTCATTTATTCCGAATTCTCTTTCTAATCTATCTATCTCCTCTTTTGTAAACTTCCTGAGTACTTTTACCCATTTCCATCCTTCGAAGATCTCTAAGTATCTCATTCTCTTAATNGTATCAATTTTCTTTCTGTATTCTTCTATCTGCTTCGTTTTTTCCTCGAGTTCTTTTCTCAATCTGTAGTTTTCAGCCTCGAGGTTTCTGATGTAGTTATCCTTCCTCAATCTTTCGTGTTCCTCACTCGAAATGGAAACTATCTTCGATCTCAGCTTCTCAATCTCATTCTTCAGACTTTCAATTTCCCTTCTAAGAATTCTGTTTTCTTCAGAAAGTTCTTCAATTATTTTCTCCCTCTTTTCAATCTCCGTTTTATCAACAGTATCAGCATGCTTCTTCGTCTCTTCAGTCTGATGCTCTGGTTTCTCTGTGAAGAGAGATCGCAAGGGCAAGCCTCTTATAATCTGAGCTTTAGCTAAATCCGAATCAAATCCCGGAGGAAGTCTCTTCTCCACATTCAGTAACTTGCTCTTATACGAGTTGTAGGCGTCTATTGCAGATGAGAGAGCGTCTCTTTCATGATCATTAACAACTTTATACCCCTTCGTTAAGGCTATTTTCCTCTCTATGCTCATATCTTCTCTTGGAGTGTAAAGGGTAGCATTGAATGTGGATTTTACCTTGTTCACATAATCGGGAGGATTTGACTTATCCGTTGCGATCAGAACTGGTTGCCCAAAGGAGTGGATATACTCAATAACCTCTGAGAAAGTCCACCCCTTTCTACTTCTAACCCCGAGCACAGAGCCATTTAAGTCTAAAACTGCTACCCCTACGGTGCTTCCAGGATCAACACCAACAATAATGTGCTTTTTCGATTTTCCCAATGGTATAAACTCTATCTTATCTTTCTCTACTGCGGTCACCTTAACTTGCACATTTCTCGTTTTGAAAGAGTTTACCGGCACCTTAGCTCTCTCCGCATTCACAAGCAAGGTTCCCCTTGAGATGCCACCGTATCCAAGCCTTACATCTTCGCTGAACTCGAGTTCGTGGTTCCTCAGTATCTGCTTGATCTCGTTGAAAACCATCCTAACCTGATCATGAATTTTTCTCCTGTATCTATTCTGATGCCATCCACCCTTCCCGAGACTTCTGTTCCTCGAAATCGTTATTATTGTTTTGTCAAAGAACACGGACACCTCTTCCCCAACACCGTAGCTGGCGAGATGGGCACACGCTCTTGCCTCATCCAGTGGGTTTCGTATGTTGATGGATATGCCATACCTCCTTGCAAGATTGGGCAGAGACTCCCTTCCCGTAACCTGAACGAGCTTGGTTGATGGTGGAACATCTTTTAAAAAGTTTACAAGTTCTCTTTTCGATTTGAACAACTCATGGATGTTGTCAACCGCAACTATCTGTGGCTTTCTCTCCCTGATCATCCGGAAAAGTTTGCTTCTCGTGACCTTGAACGACTCCTCTATGTCATCTTTAAGCACAACAAGGGCGTACTTCGGTCTCTCCTTCCCCAAGAGAGAGCCTTTTATTATGTCAATCCCGAATACAATCATCTTCCAATTATGTAATTCATAACAGAATTAATATCCTTTTCTATCCCATATGATTTTTTGAAGAATTGGAGGATGTTCCTTACATCTCTCTCGAGATGACTTCTCCAACTCTCCATCTTTGCTCGTGTTGTCCCCTCTTCATCTTTTTCCCCACCATTTTCTTCAATCCCATGTTCAACTTTCCCGTACTCCTTCCATNCATCTCTCTCCACATCAATCTCGATATATTGGGGAAAGTCAATAAAATAAATGTCCTCCGACACGAGAATATTGAACTGGCTGAGATCCCCATGCACGATGCCCGCCCCAACCATCTTCCTGACCCCATCCAGTATTATCTCAAGAACCTCCTGTGGATCTTCAAGTTTCGTTTTAAAAAGCTCCCTACCATTTATCAATTCCATTAACACAGCGTTCCCTTCCCAAGCAAAAGGTTCAGGAACATTTACAACCCCAAAAAGCTTTTTTAAAGCCTTGTACTCCCTTCCAGCCGATCTCACAGAAAGGACATTCAGATGCAAATCACCGTAATCCCTCTTTTCTTTTATTTTTTTGAACATCGCACCCAGCCTATGAAACTTCAAAACACATTCACCGTATCTCTCGGAATAGCAATTGTAAATTACACTTTCTTTCCCCTCCCCCATTTTCTTACCAATCATATCGACCTTACCCCTACTCACAAGAGTTCTGAGAGAGTACAGAGAGAGACCGATNAAGGTTAGCGACGATCCGACATACGGAGCGTTTCTGTTCTCAACAACACCATCAGAACCGAGCGATTTCAACACTCTCTGTAGCTTCTCCTCCCTAACCCCGGAATGTTTCATTATAACCTCCACAGGCACGAACTTATAGCTCCACATGTTCCTGAATATCGAATTGATGATTCTCCACTCAACACCCGTAATGTCCATGTAATATTCGAAAATCTCCTTCACAGGGAAAAATTAAAACACTCGCCATTAAAAAATTTGGTTGTGAAAAAATGCAGTGTATGCGGTAAGAAGTCTGTGTACTTTCAGAGACACAGCAACAGACACCTCTGCAGAAAACACTTCATCTACGACTTCGAGAGGAGAGTTAAGTATGCAATAAAGAAGTACAACATGATTGAAAAGAATGATAGGGTTGCAATAGCCCTGAGCGGTGGAAAGGACAGCAGTGCCCTTGCATTTGCTCTGAAAAATTTGTACGGTAAAAGGATGGATCTGGAATTCTTCGCCATTACAATTGATGAGGGGATTGAGGGATATCGTCCCCCAACCGTTGATATTGCAAAAAAACTAACAAAGGAGCTTGAGATGGAACACATTGTCGTATCATTTCAGGATGAACTCGGTATGCCCCTTGATGAGATGGTGAGGATAGGGGAGAAGAAGCCGTGTAGCTATTGTGGGGTTTTCAGGAAGTACCTTCTCAACAAAACCGCAAGAGAAATGGGAGCGAGTAAACTTGCAACCGGACACAACCTCGATGATGAGACGCAAACAATCCTACTGAACTTCCTCCANGGAGATGTGGAGAGACTCGCAAGATTGATACCCCATAGGGTTCAGAAGAACCTCATACTCAGGATAAAACCATTCAGAGAAGTGTACGAGAAAGAGGTTGTTTTATACTGTATCCTCAACGGAATAGACCTTGACATGGAGGAGTGTCCTTACAGTCACTTTCCTGTGAGAGCTATGGTTAGAGATTTTCTCTACGAGTTCGAGAACAAATATCCGGGAAGGAAGTATTCGGTTATGAGAAGCTTTGAAGCCCTACAGGATTGCTTCAAGATGAAATTCCCCCAGAAAGACCTGAACAAATGCAGAATCTGTGGTGAGCCGACACCGAAGGATCTGTGCCAGAGTTGTGTTCTTAAGATAGAACTCGGGTTGATTTGAGTATTTAAAGTTGTGAGAGTTAGTTGAACCTCAATTGANCCTTTGATTGAGTGAACTAAATCAGTAGCCAGTGACACAACAGAGAAGAGTAACAAATATAAGAATAGGGCGAGTAGTAGAGAGTATGGTGACAAGTAGGGTGTTAGCCTCACTTCTTGCAAGAGCTTATGTTGCAGAATTTTCCGAAACGGAAGTGATTTCGGAAACCCTCATGCAGATATCGGACGATGGATTGTGGGATTCCCTTTTCAACTTGATAAAAGATAATGAAGTGCACAGATTGATGATTGAAGAAGCGGTAGAGCTACTCGGATTCGATGTCAAGAGTTTCAGAGAGTATTCAGTAAGAGGCTTGAGTGCTAAAAGCTACGAATTTTCGGATGAATATATAAACACAATGCTTGAGGAGATACTCAAATGGGAGGTATGGTGTCTGAAATATTACTCCCGTCTGTTAAACCTCGATTTCTCAGATATCTCAAATGAGCGGGGNGAGGATGTGACAAACAAAGTTAAAAAAATTCTCAAAAATCTGATGACTTGGGAGAACAAACATGTTACGATAGTTAAAGAGTTACTGCAGAGATAGACGAGAGATCGTGGAAGAACAGACCAGAAGTAACTGGGAATCTGATAGACCACGACGAATAAAAACAACAATGTGAGTTGATTTACCGTAAACTTCATAAATCCCTTACCAAAGGATAATGTACGCAAGATGGTGTAGCAAGAACGATAGAGAATTGCTTGCTCCGAACGAGTATTAAGTATTGAACAGGGATTAAAACCTGCAATGACGTCTCCAAACCAACAAATCACACAGTGGGCGCCGGTGGTGTAGTCTGGTAACACCAGGGCTTGCCGAGCCCTTGCCCCGGGTTCAAATCCCGGCCGGCGCATGTTTTTAGGTTTTTTGAAAGAAGTATTTGTGAGTTCTCAACCTTCCTTGTAATTTAACATCATATATAAAAAAAATTTATCAATTTTCACTTATTTTGATCTAAATGCTAAAATCCCCCACAGTTAACAACACTCCTGGGATTAATCAAAAAATCGATACCATGACAAATCCTAGTACACCACNCCCCACTAATAACTTACTTGCTAACTTAGTGTTCCTATTTACAATCGCTCCACCAATAACACCAATAACACCCAAGATTATTGCTCCAAATCCAAGACCCATTACGGTTTCAGCCCCCTGTACATCCAATATTGCACCAAAACCACCAACAAATAGTGCAAGTAATCCCGCAATAATTCCAAAAATACCACCTACTATTCCTAAAACCAATTCTGCAGTTNTTCCCATACTAAAACCCTCCTTTATACCTCAACCTATCTCAACAATCCATAAAGTACCATTACCACTAAAATAAAGATTAACTAGGTATTTCTATAAACCCTACTGCCTCTAATAGGATTTCATATGCCAATGGAACATTTTTTCCCTTTGGAACTATAAATGCCAACCAACCCTCTGTTTGTCCATCGGGTAGCAGCTTTTTAAACATCCCCAGCTCATTCATCCCCTTAGGCCACACTATTAATTCTTGGTCAAAACCCCCTCCATCCACATACACCCTGAAAGAGCCCAAGTAAGTNGATTCACTCCCTTCCGCATATTTAACCCTGAGCTTAACTAAAAGATACTCATACCCCTCTGTCGGCTCTTTATTAAACATATTCGCTTCTAAAACTTTTTGTGTAGTTTTATCACCTCTCTGATACTCCAAAACAGTAATTTCAAATGTTCCACCTAATTTCCTCACAACGAGTGTTTCGTCTAACACAGCGGGATTACCTAAGCTACCCTTAGGTGGTGTAGGTGTTGGAGTCGGAGTGTAAAAGGGCGTAGATTTAGGAGTGTGGATCGGAGTCGGAGTAATAGTTTGGATAGGTGTAGTTTGCGGTTGAGTTGGAGTTTGGTGTATTTGTTGTGTAGGTTTTGTAGACACTTCCGAAGAACATCCAATGGTTAAGACTGGCTAAGAAAATTTCAGGTAACCNTAACGAAGGAAGTTAGGAATAGGTTAGAAATTAGAGAAGGAGACAAAGTGATATTCATCGAAAAAGATGGAGAGATAGTCATCCGCAAATGCTAACATATTTCGTCATTCTACCAAAAAATGGCTAAAATTTTTATTAGTAAAAAAACAACAAAACCCACAATGAAATTCCCGAAAATAGGCACACCACCA
>MTMT01000038.1 GCA_002010195.1 Archaeoglobus sp. JdFR-32 | reverse complement strand
TAGAATGAGGGAATCTCAGTTGTGTTTCCTATTTCGAGAGAAGTGCCACTTACGATAATCCTAACATTTGCGGAGTCTGGTAGCTCAATTCCGCTGAAATATGTATTATCCTCAACATCACTTTTAAGCTCTATTACAGCCGATTCAAGTGTTACAGACAAGAATTCAACATCCGAACCGAAGAGTTTCTGTAGCTCTTCCTTAACGGGCAGAGCTCCAAAAAGGAACATTTGAAGCTTCTGAATCGGCTCAACAGAATATGTCAGGTTTATTTTAACAGAACTATTATCGAGAAGCACATCTACCTCCTTGAAATCGATCATATCCTTGGCTAAGGTTAATTGAGGAATGAGCAGGATGAGTATAAGTGCTAACAGGATTTTAATAATTCGCATGCAAAGGAAATATCTTTTCGAGAATATAAATTTATCGCAGGATTGGAAAGAGAAACTCGATTTATAGCATATATTTTTTAAATGTTCAGAAAAATATAACTGTTATACTTTTCACCACAACACTTATCTACAATTAAGTAGAAGTAAAATATGGGGTGCCNCCTCCAGTAAACAGCCGTTCCCGCCGTCACCGTTATCTTATCTATTATCTGGCACCCCCAATTAAAGAAGAATTTATATGCCCTCATCAAATTTTTTGAGGTATGAAAATAGCTGTTTCGGGAAAAGGTGGTGTCGGAAAAACCACAATTACTGCAATGCTCTCATATCTGTTCGCAAAGGATGGATACAAGGTGATTGCAATTGATTGTGATTCATCAATTAACCTACCCTCCGTTCTTGGGGTCAAGGAGGTTACACCTCTTTCAAAACTTGAAAACGTAATTGAGGAAAGGGTTAAGGGTCCTCTTGGCACATACAAGCTGAATCCAAAGGTGGATGACATATTCGAAAGGTACTCGGTCAAGAACAAATACGGAATCAGAGTACTTGCCCTTGGAACAATAGAGAAGGGTGGTGAAGGTTGTTTTTGCCCCCAGAATGCATTTTTAAGGGCTATTTTAAGATATGCCATCTTCAGAAAAAGAGATATCCTCTTCCTCGATATGGAGGCAGGAATAGAGCATCTCGGGAGGGGTACAGCAAAGGGGGTGGACATCCTGATAGCGGTAATCGAACCGGGAAAGAGATCGATTGAGACTCTACGAAGAATAAAAAAACTCGCGGAAGATATTGGCATAAAGAGGATAGGAGTCGTGATGAACAAATATATAGATTCTAATTCCTCTAAAAAGCTAATGGAGGAAATAGAAGATGAGATTCTCGGAATCATCCCATATAACCAGTGTTTCGTCCAAGCAGATGTAGAGAACATCCCTCCCTACGAACTCGGGTGTGAAGTTTCCGCATTCGAGAGGATCAAAGAAAGGCTTATTGAGGTTATAAATGGGTCTGATGTGCAGAGCTAATCAGAAGAAGACATTAAGAATGATTGACCCGAGAAAAATAGAGCTTACAAGTGCATTTGAATAGAAGAAGGCAATTTGAATTCTTTCTTCGCTATACCTGTCTTTTATTATGTAGTGCTCAAAGGATAGGACCACCGCTATCACGAACATTCCGAGAACCAGTATCACACCGCCTATGTGGAAAACCAAAATGTAAAATGAGAGGATGAAAAATATTAGGTGTGAGACTCCTGATAAGATTTTCGCAGTTTTAACCCCAAAGTGTGCCCCTACAGAATGTAGTTTGTATTTTCTATCGAATTCAACATCCTGAAGGGCATATATCATGTCGAACCCAGCAACCCAGAAAATAATGGCTATTCCAAGAACAAAAGGCACAAACTCACTTCCAAAAATATCTACGGAGTTCGTTATTGACACCCATCCACCGCCCGGAGCATAAGCAAGATTCAATCCGAGAACAAAATGGGAAAGACATGTATATCTCTTCAGATACGGATACACCCAAGCTGTTATCACTGGAATCGGGGAGAGCAGGAATGCGGTTTCATTTATAAGGTAAGCGGATGTGAAATAAACTACAAGAGCGATCAAAACGATCGTGTACGCCTCTCTTAAACTAATCCTTCCACTCGGTAGATGTCTGTTTGCAGTTCTCGGGTTCATAGCATCTATGTCTCTGTCTATTATCCTGTTGAGAGTCATTGCCACAGTTCTAAGTCCCGTAAATGCAAACAAAATGAGAAAGAATACTCTCCACCCAAACCACCCACCATTTGCGAGGAATGCTCCTGCATAGGCGAACGGAAGTGCGAACAGAGTGTGTTCTATTTTAATAAAATTAAGGTATTCAGCTAATTTCGCGACCATGNTCTCAACTAACCACATTTATTGGATTTCCTTTAATAAATGCTCTGATATTTTCCACAGTTATATCGAGTCTCCTTTTTAATGCTTCCTCAGTATAATAGCCTACATGCGGAGCGAGAAGTGTATTCTTCGGATTTCTCAAAGGATGGTCTCCAGGCAGAGGTGGTTCCATGTCGAAGACATCAAGACATGCAAAAATTCTTCCCTTTTCGAGTTCTCTTGCAAGAGCGGTGGTGTCTATGATTTTTCCTCTTCCTGTGTTCACTACAACACACCCATCTTTGAGCATGGAAAGTTCATTCTCCCCCAACAGATTCTCAGTCTCCTTGTTCAGCGGTAGATGGATAGAGATCACATCGCTACTCCTCAAAAGATCATGTAGGGTGACATATCTTACCCCCTTCCTCACCAGCTCTTCTTTTTCGGTTCTCGAATAAGCGAGAACATTCATACCAAAACAGAGTGCAATCTCACAGACTCTGCTACCTATCCTCCCAGTACCTACAACACCGATAGTTTTCCCTCTTANCTCTCTCCCCATCAGACCCTGATTTCCTTTCCCTGCCCTCAGGGCCCTATCACACTCATTAAGCTTTCTGAAGAAGGATATTAAAAAACCAAAAACAAGCTCAGCTACGGAGTCCGTTGAGTATTCGGGCACATTAGACACAACTATTCCTTTCTCTCTACACCTATCAATGTCTATGTGGTCATAACCCGTGAAGGAGACCGCTACCATCTTAAGCTTTTCAAGCCTTCCTATGATATCTCCCCCGAGAGGGGTGTTCACGATAACAACAATTTCAGCATTCTTTGCTCTTTCATAAATTTCATCCTTAGTTTCAGGCTTACTATCGTAATAATCAACTTCACAACCCAAAGATTGAAATTTATCGATGATGGTCTCTCTTTCCAGTTGAAGGGGTTCGATTATCGCAACCTTCATGATCTTGATGATTGAGCGGGGAATTAAAAAATGTTTCTGAAAACAAGAAGTATTAAATCCCCAACACCATATTTTAACTTATGTTTCAAAACGAGGAGTCCGCTGCAGTTGCAGGAGTACTATCACTGCTTCTCGAGGTCTCTGCAGACCCAAAAGCTGGAAATGTCGACAGGGAACATTGCTATCCAGACCTGAGATACGAGCACTTCCTTGCATCCTCTTCCGCATCATTTCCCGCCTTTTTAGATGCAACGAAAAAAAGGAGGAAGATAGGGGAGCTCATTCTGAAGGTCGTACAAGACACAATGGATTGGCATCTCGCTCAGAATGTTCACTTTGGGGCTTTTCTTCTGCTGATCCCTCTATTAACAGTATGGGATTCTAAAAATTCCAAATCCGCGTGCGAGAATGCATTAAATGTCATCAAAAAGACAACTCACTACGATTCCCTGAATGTCCTAAGGGCCTATAGACTTTGCTCCCCAAGGGTTATGAGGTCGGAGAAGCTCGATCTCTTAGACGATGACACAGAGAGAGAAATCGAGGAGAGAAGGATTAACCTGTACAAGTGGATGCTGAAAGCTCCAGAAGACAATCTGATTGCCAAAGAGCTAACACAAGGGTACAAAATAAGCCTTGAAGGTTCGAAGATAATAAAGGAGAGTTACGAGGAGCTTAGGGATGTGAATATATCCATACTGAATTGCTATTATTCCCTCCTCTCACGATACAAAGATCCGCTCATAATTGCAAAATTTGGAAATGCTGAAGCGGTTAGAATCTCCAAAATGGCAGAAAAAGTAAGAGTTAGCCTACCAAACCTTGAGGAAGTATCAAAATTTGATATTGATCTTATAGAGAAGGGAATAAATCCCGGAACCATCGCAGACCTAACAATCTCCTCCATATACCTATCCCTACTGGATGGTCTGAGGTTCTAAGGATATTGCTGAGGTTTGATACCATGAATTTAAAGGACTTGGGGTTGAGAAACGGAATTAATGAAGTGATAGGAATCACATTCGGTGATTGGATTAACACCGCCCCTCTCGGGATAATAATAGAGGACGATAGAACGAGATCTGCAAAGGTGAGGTTGTACTCAAACCACACGAGGAAGAATGTTAGCAAAAAAGGGGAGCTATGGTTCAACATCATACACGATCCTGTTATTTTTGCAAAATGCTCATTCGATGATCTAGGGGAGGAAGAATTCGAGAATTTTAATCCTCCAATCATAAAGTCCGCGATGGCTTGGGGAAGGTTCAAAGCGGTACTAAAGGGTGCCTACGCACATTTAACCCTCGAAGATGGCGAAATACTAAGAAAAGACTTGAAAGCCGTAAACAGGGGTTTCAATGCGGTTATCGAAGCTCTTGTTCATGCCACGAGACTTTTATCCACAAAGGATGAGGAATTAAGAGAGAAAGTAGAATACTACCTCAATATCGCAAGGAAGTGTGGAGGAGAAAGAGAGAGAACAGCGTGCGAGATCATAGAAGGGGCAACAGGAATAAAATGATGAGGGTGCTCTATGAGTGCTAAAAGTTGAGTGCTTAGTATTTCTTTATATCTGCTGTATCTGTTATGTTTGCTATATATTAATATACAAGTTTTCTCATCATCTTATCAAACCAAAACATTTTTAAACAATGTTAATTATTAACATAGTTAAACGGTGGGATAATGAAATACTGCAAGATATGTGAGAGCGAAATTGCTGAAGGTGTTTACGAGAATCTAAATGTATGCCCTATTTGTGGGGATGTGTTGGGTGATGTAGTGGTATGCTTTTTCGATGTGGTTGCAAGAAATTGCCTTAAGGAGGTAACAAAAGAAGATGTTCCTGCTATCTTGAGAAAACTCAGAGATAATTTGGACTGGGTTGAGAGCATATCCTATCTACACGATATGAAATCTGACAACAGATATTTTGAAAGATTTAGGGATGTGCTTGATTGGTTAGAGAAAGGAGAGGACAAGGATTTAAGCAAAGAGGTTTTTAAATGTAGAGTTTGTGGTTCAAATTTGATGGAGAGATGTGTTGGTGTAGAGAGATCCGGGAGTTGGGTTAGGTTCTATTGCAAGGAGTGCGAGCACATAGTATCCCGGCACTACATCCCCAGTACAAATGTCCCCATTTAACTTCCCTTAAAATTTTAAAAATTTTTAATATTTTTTCTGTATTCTTCCGGAATGTTTTTAGTTCTCTTCATCTTGAGGTTGCTCAACTTCTCAACAACCTCCATTATAACCTTCCCAAAGTCCGCATAGTTATTCTCCTTTATGTACTCGAGAATTTCCCTTGCGGTTTCATTCCTTACGATAACGGTAGAATATCCCGCATCACTACCAACGCTTCCAACACTGAAATCACTCTCTATCGCTGTAAAATCAATGCAGACCTCACAGCCGTGAGGTACGATGCTGTTCAACTCTTTCACAGGAAAGCTGATTTCGGAATCCGTCATCGTCGCGATGAATTTACCACGGGTGATGTCTGTTTTGATTAATTTCGAGAAATCTACACCTTTATCCTTCAGAAATTCATACAGTTGGTGATGGTAGAAGTTTTCGGTGCAGAACAGTCCTGCTACAACCTTTATTTTTCTTCGAAAAACCGGAAATTCCTTCTGTAATTTTCTTACACCGCTAACCATACACGGTGTTCCGATCAAACCTATTCCCTTCTTGGTGGATCTCATAGCTTTCTTGATTTCCGGCAAAACACTCGCAAAAGAGTATTTCGTACCCGTTAATTTCGTGTCAAGCATTTGTTCGACACTTCGTATGTGGTAAACACTTGTTCTCCAGTCCTCATCCCTCCCCACAAACAAAGTTCTGTCGATCAGACCCATTTCAAGAGCGGAAGCCATGAACTCCGTTACCATAGCTCCGTCCTGACCCTTAAACCTTTTCGATCTGCCTGCAACAATCTCCAAATACTCACCTATGCCACTGAGAGGGGTGTAATCCCATCTCGGACAAACCCTGATACATGCGGAGCAATCAATACACCTCTCCCCCCAATCAGGGAAATCGATCTCGTGATCTCCCGAGACAATCCCATCAACCGGACAAATGAGTGAGCATGTTGAGCAATGACTGCACAGACCGCTCTCAATTACCCTTCTTTTCAGATTGATCCAATACTTCTCCTCAATCAACTTTTTTGGAATCTGTACATCCCACTCAAGTGATTCTACCGCCATACATCTCACACCCTACTAAGCCTAAGAATTTGCACAGGGCACTCCTTGACACACAATCCACATCCTGTGCATTTTTCGGGATTTATCCTGAGTCTTTTGAGAGTTCCCTCCACAGAAACGGAGATTGCTTCCATCGGGCAGACCGCAGAGCAGATACCGCATGCAAGACAGCTCTCGGTATCAATACAGACACTTACCTCCTTAACCCTANCAACCACCTTAAATTCTGGTATCAATTCATCTTTTTCCTTAATTCTCTTTAAAACGATATCGTATTCCATCTCATATCTGATAGTGGACTCGTCTTCCCTCCATATCTCGGGAGGATTTACCATCTCCTCCGTTTCACAGAACATCTCCTCCATATCTTTGTAANCAACATCGTGTATCTTTGTTTGTCTCAATGCACTCCCGGGACACGAGTCAACACAGAAGTGGCAGAAAATACATTTCGCATAGTCTATGGAAGGATAATACCTATTATTCGGTGATTTCTTCATCAGAATTGCATTTGCGGGACACACGAAGGAGCATTGAAAACAACTTATGCAATTCNCCGGATTCAGAAGGATGTATCCCCTAAAATTATCGGGAAGCCACCTCCTTTCTCTTGGATACTGAATCGTTATCGTCCCGGGCTTTATAACCTCCTTTGCTCCAGTAAGTAGTGCGGAGAGGTGTAGCCTAATTGTGTCCTTCGTTTTCAACCTTGGGCTACCAACCCTTATCATGTCAACCACCCCAGATTGTTGATTGCAAAGCTAACCACAATTCCGAAAGCTAACGATAAAGCCGAGAGTTTAAGCATAGATGTCCAGCTAATTTTTAAAGCCTGATCAAGCCTATATCTTGCATATATGGATCTGAGAAAAGCAAGAAGTCCCATAACAACAATCGTTTTCAGGAACAACCACAAAGCCGGAGCCAGATCACCCAAGATAGTTAAGGCAGGTCCATTTCCGCCCCCGAGGAACAGTACAGACAGTAAAAGTGCCATAATGTACATCTTCTCATAGGCAATCGTCATCACAAGCCCGAACATTATACCGCTGTACTCAACAAAGGGCCCGAAGGCTATTTCCTGATCTGCTTCCGGTATCTCAAAGGGCAAGCGAGAGGTTGCCATCACAGTTGCAATAAAGAATAGTAAGCAAGCAACAGGGTTTAAAACTATCCCGGGTATCGTCTGTTTCTCAACGATCAGAGTTAGATCCGCTGTACCGTAAACTATAATCATGGAAAGCACAGCAAAAATGAAGGGAATTTCGTATGCGAAGTACATGAAAGCCTCCCTTATAGTCCCAATATAAGCGAATCTGCTATTAGATGCCCAGCCGATTGCCACTATAAAAACCGGAATCAGAGATATTATGGCAGAGACTATGATCAGAGAATATGGAGAGGTTATAGCAACTACACTCCCNGCAGGAATGAAAAGAAGTGGCAGAAGTACCGGAATAAAAATCAAAATTGGAAACTGCAGGAAATACGGCTTGTGGGNGTCTCTATGGACTATAACCTCTTGGAAGAAATACCTTAGTCCATCACCAAGTGCTTGGATTATACCTCCCGCCCACCTCAAAATTTCGAGCGGACCTTTTCTCCACTGGATTCTTGCGGTTAGCTTTCTTTCGAACCAAATGATCAAGAGGAGGACCACCAAAAGAGTTAGCAAACCGGGGAATATGAGGAGGGCAAAGAAGGGTTTCCAGAGGACTATCGCAACCATGTATCCTATCAAGGGGATATTGATCAGGTAATCTATTACCGGCTGTAACAGAGGGATACCCACCATATTCTCCATGAAATGCTCCTTCGAGAGGATATTCGCAATTTCCGAGAGTACTTCGCTCATATTATCACCTCTTATCTATCGGCCTCCGGGGGGAAATAACCGAAGCTCCCGTAGATAGCTTGGAGATCTGCAAGCCTCTCACCTTTAAGNGACTCCATGAATCCTTTCAAATAGTACCACCCGGGAGTTACAACCCTCAATCTGTAAGGCATGTTCGACTCACCATCACTGACTATTGAGTAGAGGAGAGTGCCCCTTGATGCCTCCGTCAGAGATGTGTGCTCCCCTCTCGGAAGAATTAGATTCCCGTAAATCTTGTAGAAGTAACCTCTTATATCCGATCTAACCTCACTGATGTCCGACAGATCCTCCAACAGAGCTTTCGATATAACCTCTCCCTCTTTCATCCCTCTCAGTTCGTTAACAGCCTGTCTGATTATGCTAATACTTTGAGAGATTTCCTCAACCCTGACCAGAAATCTTGAATACGAGTCTCCCTCATCTGAAACGGGAATGTCGAAGCTTAGATTTTCGTAAGCATCGTATGGCTCAACTTTTCTCACATCATACTCCACTCCACTCGCCCTCAGGAAGGGCCCTACAACTCCAAATTTGATTGCTTCCTCCTTCNTTAGGATTCCTACATCCTTCAATCTTGAGATGACACTTGGATTCCTTATGAATATCCTTTCAAAACCCTTCAGCCTTCGTTCTATAACGAATGTTGTTTTTCTAACGAACTCAAGAACATCCCATGGAACATCCCTTCTAACCCCACCGGGGATCACGAATGATGCTGTTATCCTCGTACCGGTCATTCTCGTAAGTGCCTCAATGATTGGTTCCCTCAAAGCAAATGGCCACATAAAACCAGTTGTATGCCCAAGGAATACCGCTAGAATTCCCGCATCATACAGATGCGTTCCTATTCTGCTCAACTCCGCAATAATAGTTCGTATGTACTTAGCCCTCTCAGGAACCTCAATATCAAGAGCAGATTCAATTGCCCTAACATAACCGAGGGTGACATTGCCCGTATCCATTATCGCGGGTCTTTCGAGCAGTGGAATGTTCTGAATGTACAACCTATTCTCGGCGAGCTTTTCCATCGATCTGTGCACATATCCGGGATCGGGAATTGCTTCAACAATTACATCACCCCTAATCCTGAGGATTATCCTCATGTGTCCGCTTCCCGGATGCTGGGGTCCTACGAGGACTACAAAATCATCATCTTTGTAAGCTTTTTCCAGAAATCTCTTCGGAATCGGTATGAACATTTCCGTCGGAGGTGATACCGGAACATCGAGAAGGATCTCTTTTTCGGTCATTCTCTCACCTCTGAACAGCAGTAAATTTCATCTCTCAGCTTCCTATCCTTTCTTAAAGGAAAGTCAGGAGTATCAGGAGCTAAAAGGAATTTTTCACCCATTGCGGGGTTTCCTTCGAACCACACACCGAAAAAGTCATACATCTCCCTCTCCATGTAGTCTGCACTCTCCCAGAAAGAGGTAAGACTCGGAAATCTAGGATCATCTCTTGGTATCCTCGCAAATATATTCACAACGACCCCCATCAACTCTTTAACGGAATAGCTTGAAATCTGATACTCAACGATGAAGCTATTCTCATGGGGGAGGTCTATGACATTCACATTCTTGACATGATCGAACTCTCCCGACAGCCTACCAGCCAGTTTTACAATACGGTTTCTATCAGTAGCTATTGCTATTCTATTCCTACCTGTGATCTTGATTGAATCGTACAATCCACTTAACTCTCTTCTGAATCTATCAGCCAGTTTTTTACCATCACTCCAGATATTTCTCTCCACATCCACCTCTATCCTCGGTGTCGGAGAGATGACTTTGGGCGAAGACGGTGGGAGAGATGGACAACTTCTACCTTCTATCTTCGAGAGGTCGAACCTTTCAAACTTTATCGTATTTTCAGCCTTTCCCGACATTATTTTTTCCTGTAAAGCTCTTATGGCTCTTAAAAGAGACTCTGGTGTTGGAGGACATCCAGGAATGAAGAAATCAACCGGTACAACATCGGAGGGGCGAACCATGTGATAACCATTCCAGAATAAACCACCTTTGAGTCCGCAAGCCCCCATAACGATGACAAATTTTGGATCGGGCATTTGATCATAGGTTATCTTCAAAACTCTCGCCATTTTTCTTGAGATTGCTCCCTCAACTATTATCAGATTTGTCTGTCTCGATATCCCGTAATTCAACGATCCGAGCCTTTCACCATCATATCCGCTTGCGTAAGCATGTGCTAACTCAACACCACAGCACGCGGTAACAAGATGTACTGGCCATAGGCTCCATTTCGTGCCCCATTTCTTGAACGGGGCAAGAATCCCNGAGTTAAGGAACTCAACATTATCGCTCATCGGCATCACCTCTGAAATACGCCATCGAAGTTGTTATGCGATACCCGGAGTAGATTGCTGGTATGAAGAGTAAAGCTGTAACTCCGAGAATCGCAAAAAAGGATAGCGTTGGAGTTACAGCAAGAATGAGAATCAGTACTAAAACCGGTTCAAGAGCCATGAACATGAACATGTATCCGAAATACTGCATGGGAATCCTACTCTTCGGATCCTTAATAGGGATGTTTCCCGCTTCGTACCTCGATATCTTTATCTCGTTATGGGTATATTTCGGAAGTATTTTGCTAAGGATCAGGATGGCTCCATCCATTATCAGACTTATCACAACAACCGCAATAACAACAACCACACTATCTAAGCCATCCATCAGACAACACCTCCAAGGGAGAATGTGTCCACAATTCCTCTAACTGACTGAACGAACCAATCCGGAGGATACAAAGTTATCAATGTGATTAAAACCGCTATCAAAGCTATAACATTCACCAGTCCGTAGCCATAGCCTTTCCCAAGCTCCCTTGCAAGTCGGATGTAGTACGGAACTGATATAGCAGAGTTTATAACGAGAATCACACCGAGCCAGACATATCCGGAGTAAACCAGAGAAAGAAGGATGAAGAGTTTGCTCCAAAAACCCATGAGAGGTGGCATTCCTATGAACGAGAAAGCCAAGACATACGTGAAGCTTGCTCCCACTGTTCTTTCCTTAATCGCCGAGAAGAATCCGATCTTTCCCGCAGAATTTGCAAAGAGTTGGAGAAGAGCTCCCGAAATCGCGAGATAAACAAACTCAAGCTTCACTATTGCAACAAGGGTTGCAAGCACATAACCCATATTGGCAACAGTAGAGTAGCCGAGAACCCTTCCATGCTCCCTGCTCGTCAAAGCACCTATATTTCCGACAAACATGGATAGAACTGAGAGAAATGCTGTAAATGCCACAATACTCTCAGTAACCGGATTTGCTGTCCCGATCAAAATCTTGAACGCAACTATAAACGGAACGAACTTGGCGATGGAAGCGATTATGGAGATAGGTACAGGATTTGCTTCTGCAAACACATCGGGAACCCACTCATGAAACGGTGCGATTCCCACCTCAAGAGCAAGACCGGATACAAGCAGAACATAGCCAATGATGTAGTAAAACTGATAAACCTGCTCTGATGCAGAGTACACAAGCAAAAACGCCCCTATAATGAACAGAATCGTTGCAAATACCATGAAAACTATGTATTTTATTGCAATTTCTACATTTGGCTTATTTTCTGTAAGTATTACGAGAACATAGGTCGGGACTGAGACGAGAATGAATGTACCAATGAGCATGGCAAAGTTCGATGTTTGAATGACAAGAATCGTTGCAAAAACGAGCATGGCTGAGAGAGCATAGTCCACACCCTTAATTTGGTTCTGTGAGATGTAAAGGGTTAGCAAATTCAACAAACCTACCAAAACTATCAGAACTCCAAAGAAATATGTTTCTGGAGTGAGAGAGATGAAAGAGACTACAATGGCAATGGAACTCGCTACAAAGCCGAATAATTGGTTTTTGAGTGATGCTATTGCTCCGAGAGTTATCACAACTACCGAAATCAGAAGAAATATCTCTCCCATCCTTCACCACCCCACCAAAGCGNAAATTACCATGAAAACCATAACAAATCCCGTGACAATCTTCATGTAAGTTCTGAGGTGTCCCTTCTGAATCGTCCTGATTGCTCTTGATACTTCGTCAAAGACTGATGGAATCGCCCTGTGGACTGTTAGATCTATGCCTCTGTTGCAGGAATCAACGACCTTGATGATGCCCCACCCTATCTGCGGTATTATATAGTCATTAATAAAGGGCATGTACATTCTGTCCGTCAAAAAATTGCCAAGTGGAGACAAAGAGCGTATAGATGGCTTGAANAAGGCGATTAAATACGCTACGGTTACGAGCAAACCCACAGTAATCGAAATCTCCAGAAACCCTTCTTCAACGAAGTGAATGTGCTCATCATACCCAAGCAAGATTACCGCCAACAACACCAACTGCATTGATACCATCACTGCATAGGCTACTTTCATCAAGCCTCCACCCTCAGTGTGCTCGTGATGTGGTTTCTCCCCCTTGATGAAGTTCAAACTCAGGAACTTCGCAAGAAATGCTGAATAGAAGATCGATATCAACACCAAGAGATAGAACGGAGCTATGAGTCCTTCTTCCATTATGTGCTCCATAAGCCCATCCATTCCAGACTTAACCCAGTAAGCTGTGAACGGTGGAATTCCCGCAAGAGATATTGTTGCGAGTATAGTTACAGCGAATGCTGTTTTCATCTTCTTGGAAAATGCAAAGTCACCTCCGCAGAATCTGTCGTGAGTTGCGTGAATGAGGTGCCCAGCAACGAGAAACAGAGATGCCTTTGCAAATGCGTGAACGATCAAATACCAGAATGCAACAATTATTGCCACCTCTCCAAGCCAGAAAGATGTTGACGCTGCTGAAAACATCAACCCGAGACTCGACATGGTGGAGGAGGCGAGTAGAACCTTCCTCTCCCTTAGCCCGAGGGCAACTACCGCACCATAGAGAGAGGATACCAAACCGAGAAACAAAATAAAGAGGTACACCGCTTCCAATCCCGGTATATGGGAGTTCCAAGGCTCGATGTACCATGTGATCCTCATGAAAAGGTATGTTCCTGCTGCAACCATCGTTGCCGAATGAAGCAGAGCACTGACGGTAGTTGGACCTGTCATTGCAGTCATAAGCCATTCACTAAANGGAAGCTGGGCGGACTTCGTGAAAGGCCCCATCATGAACAAAATCAAAAGGAATATCGTTCCAAAGTAGCCGATTCTCTCGAACATCCCCTCCCAAGGGATTGCATGGATGTCCAAGCTTCCGGTTAGAGCGTAAATCCCTGCAATCGCAAAGAACATCGGCATATCTCCAAATCTTATCGTTGATATTGCTCTCCACCCTCCAAAACTCGGACTCCAGCTCATTTCAAGCATGCCCACCTTTCTCCCCTTCGTCCCAACGAATGCTATGTCATCGTCATCTCTGAACCAGTGCCCTATCAAGCCCCAAGACGCAAGTCCGAGACCTTCCCATCCAATCAGAAGTGTCAGAAGGTTGTCACTATAAACCACCAAAAGCATTGATGCGGTGAATGTGTTGAAAAAGAACCAATACCAACCCAGCCTGTAATCATCTTTCATGTACTCAAGCCCATACACACCGATGAGAAATGCTATGAATGCTGTGAGTGCTCCCATGTACCTGCTCAGATAGTCCACCACGAACACAAAGTTGATGTTAAAGTCCGGCAACCACGGATACGAATAAAAACCCTCTTCAAAATTGAATAGTATATGCAACGAGATCAAGAGGGATACAAACAACCCCGCTACAGACAGATAGGGTAGCTTCTTCACCCAATCCTCCCCTTGCTTGTATATCCACGCGAGAGCTATGGGAAGAGAGGACACAACCGGTGAGAGGAAAAGTACCGCAAAGAGGGGGATCTCGTTCATACTCCACCTCCAATTACCGCTTTTATGCCATTAAGAAGCACTGTAATGAGTGGTGGGAAGATGAATAGGATAGATATCACTCCGATTATGTACAGGGGCAGATCCAAATATCTGCTAACCTTCGGCTTTTCCATGCCCTTGGGTGTACCATAGAATACCTTTCTGAGGGTGTAGAAGCTGTACCAACCGGAGAGTATAAAAACAAAAATTACAGCAATAATTAACGGAGAATAGGAGACCAAATCTCCGTAGGTGTCCACTATACCCCTCAGAATGAAGAATTCTCCAAACATGCCGATGGCAAGAATGCCACCGAGGTTCATGAAGCCGATGAGAGATGCGTTGGAGATNGAGGGTATGTATTCATGCAAACCCCCCATCCTGTTCAAATCCCTTAACCCATGGTAAAGAGCAATCACACCCCCAGCAGACATGAAAAGAATCGACTTACCAAATGCATGGGACATATATTGAATTACCACCCCTATCAGCCCGTATGTTCCCAGACATAGACCGATCAGCATGTAACCCATCTGAGAGACAGTTGAATACGCGAGCAGTCTTTTGAAGTCCGTTTGATTGAAGACCGCAAAGCCAGCATATATGCTCGAAACGATTGCATAAACCATTATCGGATTTCTGTATGCGACTATGAATGAGGGATCAATGAGATAAACCCTGAGAAGAATATATCCTGCAAGTCCGACGGTGAGGGGGCTTAGTAAAGCACTCACAGGAGTTGGGGCTTCCGCATGTGCCCATGGAAGCCAAATATGTGGGCCTAACCCGGGTAGCTTGATCAACATCCCTACGAAAATAAGTAGCCATGCGGTCATGCTGATGGTAGAAATTCCCTTAATGGCAAGGGTTGAGTTATCCATTGCGGTTATGATGAATCCAATCAGTGTCAGAACTCCAGCAACATTCGTCCAGATAAAGTACAGGGTTGCAACCCACCTTCTGTTGCCGTAACCGTAAAGGTAGATAAGCAAGAAAGATGTGATCAGGGATATTTCGAGGAATATATAGAGCATAATGAAGTTTCCGCTGTAAACGAGCCACAGCATTGATACAGCGTAGAGACCGAACAAAATAATGTACTTCCTGAATTCACTCTCACTTAATCCCATCTCCTCGAACCTATGTAGCATGTAGGGGAGAGAGTAGTAAACCACCATCGCAGAAACTATGCAAACAGTCAACCCAAATGCATTTGAAACCGGATCTATCAACACATAGAACTCGCCCACTGGCGGAGAGAGCTTAAGAATAGGTATCTCCTGAGTGGAAAAGCTTGAAAGTGAGATCATTGCGGAGATAAAAGGGACTAAGAAGGATAGGGCAAGAATGTGTACCGCCTTCTTGGGCTTTAGAAAAGGAGTGATCAAAGCTACTATGAGGGGTAGAAGCAAGGAGTAAACCATGAGCATCACGCATCACCCCCTGCTTTGATTGTGGACACCATGATGTCCTTTCTCAGCCTGTCAATTTTGATTATGCTCGCTATTAAGACAAGCAATTCACTGCTACTCGTGAATATGGTTATTATCGCAAGAATAAAGCTTTCATCTAAGAGAGATTCTATCGAGAACAAAGGTATCAAAGCCAGAAATACCGCTCCGAACATCATCTCCAACGAGATAAGCAGTCTTATGAGGTCTTTACTCGACACAGCCATTGTATATGCGACCATCAANATTGCAACCGACNCGATAAGAATGTGAGCGATTTGCATTCTAATCCCCCCTCGAAATTGACAGTACAGAGATCATTAACAACACCATTAAAGCAATGAAGGAAGACAGCAGAACCAAATACTCGTTACTTACAACTATCCCAGTGGTTTCAAAACTCAGTGTCTTGTCATTCCCTAAGAAGATTGATGATACAACCAATACGGTTATCGCAGAAGGGATTGCCCACCTGCTCGACAACTGGCTTTTGGGTTTGAATTTGTATACAGCGGAGAGAGATACAGTTACAATCCCAATGGCTCCGACGAAAATAAAAGTTATCAGTATGAACACTTCTTGAATATTTGCAAGAGCATAAGCTGATGCAACCATTATGAGAGTGAAAGCCATATAGAGAGCGGAATAGAAATTATCCTTTGTGAGCAGACTCCCTACAGAAAATAACACCGCTAACACAAGAACAAGATCGAGCACATAGGTCTCAATTACCATGAAAAAACGACTGATGGATAATTAATAAATCTTACTATTTCCTTTTAGGATTTTATTTTGAANTTATAAACGATTAATCAATCTATTTTAGCAAAGGAGTCGTATTAACCTAATTTTATACAATACTAACCCATAAATCTATGTTTTGGCTAACAACAAAAATTTGAATAAGGTTTAGATAATTTGAAAAATATAACTTTATTATATTTGACCATTAGATTTTAGAAAATTATTTAAAGGGATTAACCAACATAATTAATAAAGATAATATCATGGGGTGTATTTAATGGAGGTCAGAATTTGCGAAATTTGCAGAGAGGAGATTGCCGGAGGCAGTTACGAGGAATACGGGATATGTCCTGTCTGTGGGGATATAGTGGACGACATAATTGCAAAATACCTCGAGATGGTCGCAAGAAAATGTGCCGAAGAGAAGTTCGACGAGATCACCCTTGATACAATTATCAAATACCTCGATGAGATTGTAGANTGGGTTGAATACTTCGAAGATTTAGAGGAGTTCACATCAGATGAGAAGTATTATGAAAGGTTTAGAATGGTTTTGAATTGGATTGAGGATAACAAGAAGGATTTTGAGCAGATTATTATGGATAACTTCACAAAATGTTCCGCATGCGGTGCTGATTTTACCAAACAGTGCTTACAAATCGAAAAAGATAGGGATTGGGTTCATGTTTATTGCGGAACATGCGGTAAACTCGTCTCAAAACATTACTCTCCTAAAGCGGAGCTTTAATCAGGTAAGGTTTAATGAGGTGGAATTATGGTGGAAGTAAGAATTGTGTATAAGGATAGAGAAACCGGAAAAACGAAAGCGGAAATCGTTGATACCGAAGACTATGAATTCACGATAGCGACGAGAGGTTTGTGGAAAATGTTAGTTGCGGACGAAGATGTGGAATTCGAAGCGGGAGAGATTAAACCAGTAAAGATAAGAAAAACAATCCTTCCAAAGGAGTCAATCATGCTCAGGTGTCCCGTTACAAGACATGCTCTCGGATATATAGCATCCATAGGTAGAACCGGCGAACCACAACCAGTTGAAGAGGAAAGAACATTAAACTATGTTATTTTCAAGGCTCTTGAAAAGGGAAAAATAAAAAAAGGGGATTTAATTGGGGTTCTTAATGTCTTCCCCGTAATGATGGTAAGGAGAGCAAAGAAACCAAGAAAAATAAGGGAGGAAGAGTAAAAATATTAACTTTTTTACATCGGGATGTGTTCAGGAGGTCTTACGATTTTTAATTTTATTGCCTCCTGATCACATCCCAGAACACATACCCCACATCCGAAGCACTTTTCCTCTATAATCTCCGCATGATCGTTTAATTCAATAGCAGAAAACTGGCATCTATCCACACAAGTTCCACATGCAATGCACTCATCAAAATCAACCTCGGCAACGAATCTGCTTTTCTCCAGAAGAGATTCGATGGGAATATTCGCATGCTTTGCGGACAGAAAAAACTCACAACAGTCACTACAGCAATTACAGTTTACTGTAACCCTCCTATCAACGATCTTGGATGTGTTAGACCATGTATGAACAAGTCCATCCCTTTCAATCTCGTCTATCAACTCCAGAGCTGTATCCACATCTATCTCCTTTCCGGAACCCCTTGCTATCACATACTCCGCCCCTCTCCCCAGTTGAATGCAATGCCATTTTTTGCCCTCATCCGTATATTTGCAACCCTCACCCGCCATGCGGGTGACATTTCTGCACGAGCACGGTACCACAGCTATTTTTTCTTGCTGTCTTATCATCTCCCTAATATTCTCGTAGGGCAGAACATCGAGGTTCTTAATGGCATTATATGCTGGTACAACTCTCCACACCTTCATTCCTGAGATTCCAAGAATCTGTCCAACTCGCTGATGACACTCCAAATCCCCGAACTCCTTCCAGAGCTTTGCATATTCTTCATCCTCCATCTCATGCGTCGCAAGAGTCGCATCATGAAGCTGGATTATGTCTCTTGCAAGCCTGTAGTAATCTCTTTTTTCGAAATCCTTCGGAAAAACCACTCCCTTCCTAAAAAGTCTCTCAAGAATTTCCTTAACCCTCTCTTCAGGAATTCTCGTTCTTTCTGAAACTTCGGTTACACTTCCGGGAAGATTTTCCGCAACCAAAACCTCTTCATCATCCATCAAATACTCAAGGATTTTTCTCAGCCTATTTGAGCCCGGAAAACCAAGATTTTGCATCAGTTTTTCGTACATGAGTTAAGTAAAATTCGGAGTTATTTAAGGGTTCGGAAATTTGTCAATCCCTCGGTTGCTTCCTCAGTTCGATCTTGAAAATCGTCCCCTTGGGTTTGTTGTTCTCCACCCATATCCTTCCACCATACCTCTCAATGACCTTCTTGGCTATGAACAAACCCAACCCTGTTCCACCGGTATTTCCATATGTAAAGCTCTCCTCGAATACTTTACCTTTAATCTCGTCGGGAATTCCTTTTCCATCATCCGCTATGCTTATGAGACATGTGTCACCCATGTCTTCGATTTTCACATCTATTTTACTGCACCCACCATGCCTAACCGCATTCTTCATTATGTTGTCTATCACGGAAGCCAAGGCTTCATCCCCAAGAACCTTTCCTTCTCCTTCTATTTTCACATCAACATCTATTCCTTTCGCAACCTTCTCCACTGTCTCCCTCACATCCACCTGTTTAAGTTCACCTTCCGAGAGGCTGTTTTCAAGCTGTCTCATCTCGTTTATCAACTCAACACTTCTCTCCGTTGCGATTCTCGAGCTATCAAGAAATTCCTTTTCACCTGTCTCAATCAAATCAAGAGAGGCAGAAATTATTGAAAGGTTGTTCAAGATGTCGTGTCTGAGGATTTTGTTCATGAGCTTAAGTGTGTTCGTTGTTTCTGCAAGCTTTTTCGTTGTTCTCGATAGCCTCTCAAGCATCCTGTTTATGTTCTCAGCCAACAGCGAGATTTCATCATCTCCCTCGATACTCACCCTCCTTTCGAAGTTCTCCTCCTCCGTTATTTTGTCAACTTCCAAGGTGAGCTTCTCGATCCTCTTCAGGTTCCTGCTGAGGTGTGCTACCGCGAACAGTGTTGCAATTATCCCGATGGATATGAACATCATCACGAAAGTCAGAACCGCTATCTTGGCTCCCAAGTAGATATTTCTGTCCATCTCAATCTTCAACACTATCTTCTCATTGAGTGTTGTTATCGGAACATATCCCGCTATAATCTCATCTGAGAGAGGCTTTACGAGCACACTACCTCTGAAAACCCCATCTTTCTTGAGATCGTTCTGAAAATTGATGTCTAAGTCATATTCTTTCAAAATCTCAATGTTGACGAGGTTTTCTGAGATGGCGATTGAGTTCACATCCAAGAGCTTTGCCATTATCAGATAGCCACTTTCAGGAACCTCCTTATAGGAGACCAAATAGATCCTGTCTCCATCAACAAACAACCCTTCAGTATTAGGGTTCAATTTTATCACGGAATCGAGAAGGTTTCCTGTGTATCCATGGGGATAGTCCTTCCAGAAGATGACCTCTTTTTCCGAATTGAGAAATGAAATAAAATTCACTCTCGACATCTCAAAAACAAGATCATTCAAATGATTCTTTATGTACTCGTTCGTGGGATTTCGGATGAACTGCTGGGTATCTTCACTCATCGCCAACTCTAAGCAAAGGTGATCTAAGGATTGCACTTCCAAATTTATGAGATTTACAACTCTATCCATATCTTCTTTTGCTTCTTCAATCTCTATTTCCTTGAACTGGCCAAGTATGAAATAATCCGTGAGAACGAGTAATGTGAAAATGGTGGCAATTAGCCCTATTCCGATTATAATGAGAACGCTGTTCTTTATTGATCTGCTCGCTCTCATTCTATTATCCATTTTAACATAGTTATATTAAATTTTTTATTATCTACATGGTGATTAGATTAAAAATTTAAAAATCAAAAGTAATGAAGGTATGAAGCGACAATAGAGCGATAAAAGATTTATAAACCGAGCGGTAATCAATCAGTGAATTGATGAAAGCTGTTGTTCTTGCAGCGGGTCTTGGGAGGAGGCTAAACTCCAAACCCAAACCGCTAATGAAGGTGGGAGGAATCGAGATTTTAAAGAGGAGTCTGACCCTTCTCTCACCACATGTGGATGAATTCATAGTCGTTGCGGGAAAGTATTACGATGAGATAAAAGGATTCTTGGAGAGAACTCGATTTAAGTGTAAAATCATAAAAAATGAGCACCCTGAATGGGGAAATGGCTATTCGCTAAAGCTTGCATTAGACCATGTTGAGGGTAAATTCATCCTGATAATGGGCGACCATGTTTACAGCGAGGAGTTCATCGAAAAAGCTGTTAAAGGGATTGGCTTAATTATCGACAAAGATCCAAAGTATGTGGACATAGATGAGGCAACCAAGGTAATCCTAAGAAACGGTAGAGTCAAAGAGATCGGCAAACATATAGGGGAATTCCACGGTGTAGATACCGGATTCTTCGTCCTCGATTCATCAATTTCTGAAAAAGTTAGAAAGATGGAGGATGATATCTCCGTTTCAGAGATAATGAGAGAGATAAGAGTTCCAGTTACCGAAGTAAGCGGATGCTTCTGGATGGATGTTGATACTCCCGCAGATTTGAGAAGGGTTAATAGATTGCTCATCAAAGAGTCCACCAAAAAAACTGGGGATGGCTTGGTATCCAGATACATCAACAGAAAATTCTCCACACTCATATCTTCGAAGGTTGTTAACCATGTATCCCCCAACCAGATGACCGTAATTTCATTTTTAATCGGAATTTTATCTGCCTTACTGTTGTTTTTTGATCTTAGAATATCCGCAATAACCTACCAGCTATCTTCCATGCTCGACGGATGTGATGGCGAGATTGCAAGGGCAAGTTTGAGAAGATCCGCTTTCGGAGGATACATAGACTCCATCCTCGACAGAATTGTTGATTTCACATTCCTCGCGGTTCTTGTATATTTGTTTCCATCCTCACTCGTTCCCGGACTTTTTGCGATATTTGGAACGGTAATGGTAAGCTACTCAAGAGAGAAACTCAAAGCGGAATTGGGAAGGGAAACAGCAGATAAGATTCTCGAAAAAAGAACGAAGTACCTGATAGGGAGAAGGGACGAGAGGATCCTCATAACCATGATGCTTCTACTTCTCGGGCTCATATACGAGTTGATGTGGGTGCTTGCAATCCTAACAAACCTAAGAGTTCTTGCGACAATCTACTTAGTGAAAAAAGGGCTCGAAAACAGATGATGTTTTTACTTGAGGTGATAGACGGAGAAACCCATATTCCTCAAAACCCAAGACATCTTACCCCTCTTACATCTCCTCCAATCCCTCTCTCTCCCGACAATCAGAACCCTTCCCTCCGAAGTGCTGTCAACAAGTTTGAAGATTGAGGAGAGGAACTCCTTCGAGTACACATCCTCGAAATCAGATATCAGTCTTTTCAACTCCCCTCCCGATCTCGTGAATTCAGCCTCAATTCCTGTGTCTACATCAACTTCAACGACCGTTCTCACTCCGAACTTCTCAACTATTCTTTTGATGTCGCCCTTTTTCCTGCCTTTCAACCCCACGGTAAGGATCCTCATATCAAGCAGGAAATTCATAAGATCATTTCTGAAGTACTCCTCCTTACAAATTTTCACATTTCTGTTTAGCTCATACACCTTCCCGAACCAATAAACAACGAATCCGTTCCCGAAAAGTTCAATATATTTTGAGTACTGTTTTTTCCAGTAAACCCAGTGGGTTTTCGGGTCTCCAAAGAGTGCTTTACTCTCAATCCAATTGATATCCTCTCCTCTCACCGAGATAGGCTCTGAAAAGTAAAAATCAGGTGTTTTAATGCTCTCTTTTCTCAACTCTTTCTCCGTTTTAAATTCGTACCCTCTATTCTCCAACCATTGATGGATGATTAGCTCCCCAAGTCTTCCTCTTGCAAATTGATTTCTTACCGCAATTGGAGAGTAGATGTAGTCTGTGAAAACAGATTTCCATATTATCCTTTTTAGAACCTCATCATCTACTTCATCAGGGTTTTCTATGCATTTTTTAATCTCCTTCTTACTGAACTCAAGAGATTTCAATAAAAGTCTTACTCTCATCATCGGGGTAAGCCCCATCCATCTTGGAAGCTTTTTGTTTTTCCTCCAGAAATCCGAAAGTTCCTCAAGTCTGTTGTAAACACTCCCGTGATGTACTTTCACCCTGTCAACCTTTTTTTGGACGAGCATGGTAAAGAGCATGCCCCTCGGATATCTAAACTTAGAAAAATCTGAAAGATGGTTCAGCTTTTTCCTGATCTCTTTGAACTCCTCAACACTTATCTCCAAAATTCCACCTTCTTTTTCTGCTTTTTAACTTTTTTACCTGTTCATCTCACCTATCCTTTTCGATTTTCATTCAGATCATCAAACCTCAGAGAATAAACGAACAACACCCTCACCCTTCCTTTTCTGAGTCCCGCATACTTTGTGCTCATTTTTATTTTGAATTTTCTATTCTTTCTTAACCTTGAGATAAAATTTCTTGCGGAATTGACATCAGAAAAATAAATATCGACTCCGTGTTTGTTCTCAGCTACCACGTACTCCCACTCATCTTTCAACATTTTTAATGCATAGCGGTCATCTGTACCTCTGATCTGAATTATAGCGGGATGTTTTACACCCTCTACACCATCTCCCACACCGAAACTTGAGACTTCATGCTATAAAATTACATCGGAAAACAGCAATCTTTTTTGCTCCAGACACCTAGGACTGATTATGAATTTCCTCGAAAATGAGTATCTTCTACGGGAATTCCTCATCAATTACATCCTCGTCACATCGAGGGAATCGGATACGGATCACTGCATAGTGAGGTTGATTATCTCAGCCTTAGCAACCCCCGGAGAAATAAAAAACATAACAAAAAGAGACATAAAAGACTACGGTGACTTTCAAACGGTAAGGTTCTACGAAAAGGGTAACAGCAGAATTTTTCCCATAGATAAGAGAACATACGATCTTCTAATAAAAATCGGAGAGAAGAGTGGTGCTAAGGATCCAATTTTCAAGGTCACGAGCGATGAGATTGATGAGGTGGTACAGAAGTATTCACCCCCTCAAAAAAGATTGAATGCAAGGAAATTGAGAGACGAGGTGATAAGACTCGTTTCAGATAGTCTTTTCTTCGAAGACTACAGAACGATGTTAAAGCAGAATGATCTAAAAAAGCTCTTTAACGCCTTAGAGGACTCAAATCCCATCTACTCCGGCATCTGGGATTTCGAAGATGATGAATATCTAAAAGAATTTATAAAATTCTACTTCGTGTTTATCGGAGAGAGGGATTTGGATAAAATATCTGAAAGAATCCATGAGGATACAGAAAGATTGAGAAAACTCATGGACGAGAATTGATTAATCTTGGAAGATTTTGCAATAGCAGAACAAATTGATTTTTTACCACATTAATCTGCCCTCATGATTTTAGCAATCATTATCGGTGCAACTCTCGGCATCATTAGTGGCATCCTGCCGGGAGTCCACAACAACACCTTTTCTTCGATTTTAATAGCAAATCTACCAATACTGTACCTCTTCTTCACACCCGAAGAGGTTGCGGTGATAATCCTAACAAATGCGATAATTCACACATTCACAGACATTCTTCCATCCATTTTCATCGGTGTTCCAGATGAAGATACCGCTATATCGCTTCTTCCAGGTCATGAGATGGTTCTAAGCGGGAATGGTTTCAGAGCAGTTTTTATATCTGCTATAAGCAGTTTATCTTCTTTTTTCATAGCTCTTCCAGTATTTTACTTCTTCTTAAGCGTTGACAAGATTTTCTGGAGGATCGTTGTAACCTACACCAAATATTTCTTGGTTTGCGTTGTTGCATACTTAATATTCCTCGAGAAGGGAGAAAGATTCGCAGGATCACTGAATTTCATATACAAGAAAGCTATTGCAATCCTCATTTTCATCCTATCCGGGGTTACAGGGATATTGGCCTTTAGTTTTTCATATATGGCAGAGATTAGAGTTGGCTCAAGTATTTTCATACCGCTGATGACGGGTTTCTTCGCGATACCAGTATTACTGCACACAACTAAAACAAAAATTCCAAGACAGAACATCACCCTACCAAGCTTGAATGAAACCTTAAGCATACTGAAATCCATATTCTCGGGAAGTATTGCGGGAAGCATGGTGTCAGTTTTCCCCGGAATTAGCTCGGGAATTGCGGGAACAATATCCTCGGGGAGATCTGTTAGAAGGGAGGACTACATCTCAGCGGTCTCAAGTGCAAATACATCAAATGCAATTCTGTGTTTCTCCGTGCTTTTCGCAACTGGCAAAACGAGAAGCGGTGCGGTAAGTGCGTTTAAACAGGTGTAGGGTATGCTCTCCACATGCCCGAGATCCGCAACCTGATTGTTATCAGCGTTCTTTCAGCAATTTTTGGATTCATTATAACGATCCTACTTGGAATTTGGATTTCAAAAACCATCAGCGAGATTGATGTCTCCAGATTGTCTGTCATCATCTTAACATTCGTTGTAGCCTTCAACCTTTACATGACGGGTTTATTCGGAGGCGTAATTCTACTTATTTCATCGTTAATCGGCTTTCTTGCCATTAAACTCAGAGTTAGGAGGATCATGTGCATGGGCTGTATAATCTTGCCAGTACTCCTGTCCTGACTCATGGAAACTAAAGAAAGCTCCTAAACTTTTTGTCATTTATGTACTCCGCTATCTTCCTGATGAATCTATTATCGGTTCTTATAACCGGGATTACTGTTGTTCCTCCTCTTATGTCCTCGATTTCATCCACATATTCCACTTCGTCTTCCCCGCTGTGGTACAGAGCCCATCTTCTGTATTCCCCTACACTACAGAAAGACGAGTCTATGATTAGTTCAACTATGGCAAATTTTCCATCAAGAACACCATGTATGGTGTCGTATTCCATCAGAAAAAGTTTTCCATCTGAGTAATAAACCTTGTTAGCTTCAAACGATATCGCTTTCATCAAAAACTCCTTCAATGAGTATTCCTCCGGTTCATCAAGCATTATAGGACCGAGGTGAAGAATCTGAGCGGAATCATCCTCCATGAAATAACCGGAAAATGTGGGGTTAATTAAACTTTTTATCTTCTCCGCTTCCAACTCCACAATTCTTCCTCCTTTTATTTCACACAACCCTTTCATCACAACCACAAACACCTTCAAAAATTATATGAAGCGAAATATCTGCCTATACTTCATGATTTACACCACCCATATTCTGTTTGCGAGCATACTAACACTGCTGATTATTGGAAAACTTCCCATCTCCCCCTCCGTAGAGCCTTTACAGGCCATCTTCATAGCGAGCTTGGGTTCTCTAATACCGGATGTCGATCATCCATCATCGTACATAAACAAGAAGTTCTGGAGACTGTTCTCACTTTCCGGCGGATTTAACTCACATAGAGGTTGGACTCACAGTTTTTTGGGAGGTGTGATGATAACAGCAATTTTTCTCACCTATTTGATTTACACCAAAGGCAAGGTGCACTTCATCGTCCCGTTTTTCATCGGATACTGCTCCCACTTGCTAATCGATTCACTAAACCCCTCTGGTGTTGCATGGTTTTGGCCATCTAAAAGAAGGATCGGAATAAGATTCATCAAAACGGGTTCTTTTGAGGAATCTATGCTTCAGATCTTCCTAACAATAGTGCTTTTTACGATGCTCCTGATTGATGTGGGGTTGATTAAGGTCGGTTAAGGTTTCTGGGTTGATGCTATCAATGCCACTAAAATTGTACGATCTCACCAGACCCGTTCACAGATTACTCAGAAAATCATCCATCTCCTCCTTTTCAGGATAGGCTCTTGCACCCAATTTGCGGATGTTCACAGATGCAGAGAAGTTGCCTGCCTTCAGGCACTTATCAATCTCCAATCCCTTCATATATGCATAAAGGAATCCGGCTGTAAAAGCATCTCCCGCTCCTGTTGTATCCACAACCTTTGTGGTAGTGGCTTCAGCATAAAATCTTTCACCATCTCTGATCGCAATGCTACCTTCCCCTCCCTTGGTTACTACAACCAGATCAACTACTTCACCAATCTTCATTTCATCCACCTTCAAACAATCAAGCTCAAATTTGGACATGAATAACATATCACAGTAAACAAGCATTTCCTCAAGCTTTTCAAACCCCTTAGATGCATACGGATATCCGGGATTGAGAATTACCTCACAACCCGAGTTCTTAGCGTTAACAGCTATCTCAAGCTCAAATTCAAAGCTCGTCTCGGATGGAAATGGATCGAGATATATGTAATCTGCATTTTTCAAGCCTCTGATGACCTTTTCCTTGAACTCCTCGCTGAGTATTCCGCTAGCATTGGGATGGACAAAGAATGTTCTCTCTCCAGATTTGTCAACATATATAACACATCTACCGGTTTCAGGATGGGTTATGGTGTAAACGAACTTAACACCAAAGTTTTTCATCTCCTTAGCATAAAATACCGCATCCTCGTCCTCCCCGAGAGTCGAGTAGAAGCCACATTCGATTCCAAAATTCGACAAGCCACATATCACATTCGCTCCTGCGCCACCAGACATTTTTACGGTTTCCTTTACAACGCAGTGCCCACCGGAAGGAGGATATGCATCTATCAGGTTTATGTAGTCCACGAGAGCGGGACCCAGTCCGAGCATCATACTCTCCCTTCTACATCCCAATTATTAAATTTTATTAAAAATTATTAACCCTAAAAATTAAATATTGATGGTTAATCATTTAAATGGGGATAATGTGAGGGTTGCAATAATCGGTGGTGGAGCAGCGGGAATGTCTGCAGGCTCAAGAATAAAAAGATTGAGACCAAACTGGGATGTAAAAGTTTTTGAAAGAGCCCCATATGTGAGTCATGCCCCCTGCGGTGTCCCTTTTTATGTTTCTCGCATGGTGGAAAGAATTGAGGATCTGTGTGCCTACGACATATCCCACTTCAAGTCCGAGAGGGGGATCGATGTCAGAACAAGAACAAAGATAGTTGAGGTCGGTGATGGATACCTGATAGGGGAAACAGATGGAAAAAAAATGAGATTTGAGTGGGACAAACTCCTTTTTGCAACGGGTGCAAGGGCAGGAAGATTGAATGTAAATTGCGAGGAACTTGATGGTGTGCTGTGCGTTCACTACATCGAGAATGGAGAAAGACTGAAAAAACTGGCGGAGAAAAGTAGTTCAATAGTCATCATCGGCTCTGGATACATAGGCATCGAACTTGCGGAAGCTTTAACGAGAATTGGAAAAAAAGTCACTGTTATCGAGAAAGAGAGTCATCCACTTCCCGACTTCGATGAAGAGATAAGCTCCATTGTTATGAGAAGGCTGTGCGAAAAAGTCAATGCAAGATTTTCAGAAAGCGTTGTCGCAATAGAGGGAAAGGACAGAGTTGAGAGGATTGTAACAGACAGGAACGAATACAAATGTGACTTAGTGATAATGGCTGTAGGATCCGAGCCAAATGTTGAGCTTGCGAAGCAGATTGGTGTGGAGATTGGCGAGAGCGGAGCAATAAAAACGAACTCAAGGATGGAGACAAGCATAGAGAATGTTTATGCTGCTGGAGATTGCGCAGAGACAACAAACATTGTAACCGGGAAAAGAGACTGGATACCCCTTGCGGTTCCCGCCAACAAAATGGGATATGTTGCCGGTGTAAATATCTCTGGTTACGATATGGAATTTCCGGGTGCTCTTAAAAGCCAACTGACGAGCTTTTACGACCTTGAAATAGGCAAAACCGGTTTAAGTGAGAGGGAAGCAAAGAGGGAGGGGTATGATGTAATTTCCGCGACAATAACTACAAAAACATCAGCAAGATACCTTCCCAACGGGACGATAACCCTGAAGGCTGTTGCGGATAAGGAGGGTAAGCTACTGGGAGTTCAAGCGGTTGGCAGAAAAGTAGCTATGAGGATATACTCCGCAGTTTCCCTGCTGTACAAAAAATCTACCGTGCTGGATATGTTTTTCGCCGACCTTCCGTACTACCCTCCAGAAAATAGGGTTTGGGACCCTCTGGTGGTTTGTGCGAGACAAATTTTCAGAAAATTGAACATGCCCTAAGCTCGATCGTTCCTTCTCAAACACTTTTTTGCCTGTTTTCCTACACATCACACAATACCTGCCAGTATCCTCCTTACCATATTCTCATAATGGAAAAAGGCACTCGAACTTCTATCCCTCGGTCTCTTTAGATCTATTCTCACATCACCCACCACTTTCGAAGGGAGACCCGACAAAACGATTACCCTGTCCGCTAAGAAGACCGCTTCCTCAATTGAATGCGTTACGAAAAGCACAGTTCTCAATTCCTTCAACCAGATCTTTGATAGCTCTTCCTGCAACCTCTGTCTGGTTATCTCATCGAGAGATGCGAACGGTTCATCCATCAAAAATATCTCCGGCTCAATTGCTATAGCTCTTGCAAAAGCGACCCTTTGTCTTTGACCACCACTGAGTTGATGAGGATAGTGATTCTCAAAACCGGATAAACCTACAAGATCCAGAGCTCTTTTCGAGATAGATCTTGCTCTTTCCTTATCGTATCCCATAATTTCGAGCCCAAACATGACATTCTCAATGGCGGTTCTCCACGGAAGTAGTCTGTCCTCCTGAAATACAAACCCCACCTTAGCTATCCCCCCGCCCCTGAACCTTATGTTGCCTTCGTAATCTTCCAATCCCGCGATTATTCTAAGCAGAGTTGTTTTCCCGCTACCACTCTCGCCAACAATACATACGAACTCTCCTTCTTCGACAGAGAACCTCACTTCCTCAATTACCTTCCTACTTCCGTAGTTCTTGGACACATCTATCTCTAGCACAGTCTCACCTCAACTACCTCCATCTAAGCAGTCTTCTTTCTACTCTCAGAAGTATTTCATTCATGAGAAACCCAATTATTCCTATGGCGATAATGCCTGAGATTATTTCCTCGACCCTGCCTCCAACCTCATACATGACCATGATAAAGTACCCGAGTCCGGAACCGGAACTTGCGAGCATCTCCGCTGCCACTATGCTCATCCATCCTACTCCGAGACCTATCCTCACTCCGGAAAGTATTCCGGGAATTGAATTGGGTATCACAACCTTAACTAAGATGTCCCGATCTCCCGCTCCGAAGACCTTTGCCATTTCGATCAGGTTCCTGTCGGTGGACTTCGCAAACTCCCTGACGGAAAGAACGCACGGAAAGAAGGCACCAACAAAAACTATGAATACCTGAGCAAACTGAACGGGATTGGAGAGCACGGAAAAAAAGATGTACGCTAAAGGTATCCATGCGAGGGGGGGAATCGGACGGAAAACCTCAATCATCGCGGTAAAATACGAATCCAACTTATTGTTCCATCCTATGACAATTCCAAGGGGTATGGCTACCATGAAGGCGATTAAGCTACCAGACACAACCCTCAATATGCTCGAAACCGCGTGTTGAGTTAGATTCCTCCCGAGTACCGGCTCAGGGTAGTACAAGATTTCCAGAAACTTTATCGCAACTAAATGAGGTGGGGGGAGTGGGATAAAGAGAGACGAAACATGCCACGCGGAAATTACTGTTAAAAAACCTAAAAGTTTCAATGTGTTTTCTTTCATGCGGATCACTTCGGGATTCGTATTTCGTACGATCTACTTCGAGATAACTTTAAGTCCGTGCTCTTCTGCAACCAACCTCAGTAGAAAGTCCTGTACAGTTCCATAGCCGGGAATCGCTATTGTTTTGCCCTTCAGATCTTCTACCGAACTTATATCTTGCCTAACAACTATCGCGCTACCCTCGTTGTTGGCACCCGCTATAATTGTAACCCCGATACCATCATTGATTCTCCTCAGAGTTGCTGGAGCTCCTCCGAGATAAGCCACATCGATTTCATTAGCCTTGAACGCCTCCATAACTGCAATTCCATTCTTATACTGCTTTAACTCAAAATCCATCCCGGTTTCTTCAAGATAACCTTCCTTCACCGCTACGAACAAGGCGAGTTGATGAAGATCTGCGGCGAGATAGCCTATTCTAACTGTTCCTTCGTACTTCGGTACTCTACCACCAGATATATCATCCAAAACCTCCTGATACAGATCCTTCTTCAGGAATGCTGTGAAGAATTCGTCTTCATCTGCAAAACCCAAATCCCGAATATTCTTCCTCAGAATTCCCGAACTGTTGAGGTACTCATAATACTTTCTAAACTCCTTCTCATCGGGAAAAACTATGAACTCTATGTTGTCGAGTGCTTCTTCAACAACCCCTTTTTCCAACCCGGTAAACTCCTTCGCGTATTCAACAACCTTCTCCCTGTTTTCAGGATTATTTATAAATTTTGTAGCCTTTATATGAGCGTATAAAACTGATTTCAGGGCAGATTCATCATTAAAGTGTTGAGAGCTGGCAATTACACAACACGGATGATCTTGCCAGATATCCTTGGAATTCAGCAGAATTTTGCCACCAGATTTCACACCCTTGCTGACAAAAGGCTCCCACGCAACGAATCCATCAATCTGTCCCAGCTTAAATTGCTCAATCATATCTGGTGGGGAGAGTTTAACAACATAGACTCCGGATTCTCCACCACTACATCCGGAGAAGACCAGAACAATGACTATAACGGGGAGGATCTTTTTCATAATTCTCAGGACAGAGGGGGTTTTTAAAAAATTTTTCCATTTGGAACTTAAAAATTTACTTTTGGAAAAACTTAAGTAAGTAAATTTACAATTGGACATAATGATTAACCGACTGGTGTCTGCCCTAATAAAAGGCGAGAAGGAATTTTCAGAGGAGCTTAAAAAAACCATAGAAGATCTCGGAATGGACATATCCGACTTCGCTGAAAAATGCGGTATTCCCTATTCCACATTGTACAAAATTGTTAATGGACAGAGATATCCAACAATAAAAACACTCAGAAAGATACTATCTTTCTTTAAGCAGGATGGAGAGTTCTTAGCTGTAATTGCTGCCGGATACATACTCGAAGATGTTTCTCCATTCAAATTCGACGCAAGAATCCATGTAAAACCCTATCCCGCCACCAATTTCGAGGAAGCTATAATAATGGCAGTGAGAGCAGAAAAAGAGGGTGCAATAGGTATTGTCTGTGCCCCCGTTCTTAGTCCCACAATCGAGAAGATTGTGGATATACCGGTTTTCACTATGAAGCCAAAAGAGAGTGTGCTAAATGCCATAACTCAGGCTATTAAAAAACTTATGAGTTGAACTGCTTCAGTTGTTCCTCTCGCTTCTTATGGTAGTGATCATTTCCTCGATCTTGCTCATTTCTTCTATGATCTTCTGCTTGGCTGATGTGCTGTCCAAGTAGTCGAGTGGAGCTCCGCATCTAACACAAACAAAGTTCATCTCCATTGCTGTTTCGTATTTAACTTTCATACACCCATTTATGCAGATGTAGTATATCGCAGAGTCCTCCATCTGGAGTTTTTCTTCAAGCTTTCTTTTCGTCCTCAGCAGTTCCCTTATCAAAACCTCTTTCACCTTAGAGTAGTTTATCTTCCAGTAATACTCCATCCAACCGGTTTCTTCATCTCTTTTTCTCCTATATTCCGCTAACCCAAGCTCATACAGAGAGAAAAGTGCTTTTCTAACCTCATTTATCTCAATGCCAAGTTCTTGCGACAACCCCTCATCCGTAAACTCTCTTTGAGGTCTCAATGTGTATACAATTACCCCCACTTCCCCCGCAACTCTTTCCACCAGCTCATTAATCAGCTCTTCGCTTTGAGGTACATCCACGCATGGTATATATGTAACTAATCCTTATTTAATTTTGCGTCCCACCAATACAACATGTTGCATGAAAAATTATACAAAAAATTTTTTTAGAATTTATTTATAAGCATCTATGTAAGAATTAAAGAAAACCACCCCCTTCAAGCTACTCGCTCACACCACCTCACCATCTGACGAGCACAAAACTCACAGCAGAATGCATAAAACGGAGAAATACAAGCCTAAATGGTTTAGAAGGTATTCGTAACCCCCTCAAGATTTCAGAGATTTAAAGGAGAAACACGCAAGAGGGTGTAACGAATAAGTATTTATAATGGCAGACACATATTCAAATTGTTCTCAGATTGCACTAATCGAGAATTAAAGATGTAGAGTGTCGCACAATGAGGGAAGATAAGGAGAAAAGGAGGCTTTAGAAATCCTTGAAGGAGTGATAGCTATGAAAGCACCAAGTGATACGACAAAATACCTTGTCTATGCTGAAATAGTGGCAGAAGGTGTTGTTGAGAGACCTGATGTGGTCGGGGCAATATTCGGACAGACTGAGGGACTACTCGGTGACGAACTGGACTTGAGAGAACTCCAGAAAACCGGAAGAATAGGGAGAATTGAGGTCAAAATAGAGAGTAAGGGAGGTAAGAGTTACGGCGAGATCAAGGTTCCATCGAGCCTTGACAAGGTTGAGACCGCCATACTGGCTGCTGCACTGGAGACCATTGAAAGAGTTGGTCCGTGCTCGGCAAAGATCCGAGTGAGGAAGATAGAAGATGTCAGAGCGACAAAAAGGAAGAAGATTGTCGAGAGAGCGAAAGATGTGTTGAGGGATCTATTCGAGGAACCAGAAATAGAATCTGAGAAGATAGGAGACCTCGTTAGACAGGCAGCAAGGGCAGAGGAAATAATCGAGTATGGAGAAGAGAGATTGCCAGCAGGACCTACCGTTGATGAATCAGATGCAATAATCGTGGTTGAAGGAAGAGCAGATGTTCTCAATCTCCTGAAAACGGGAATAAGAAATGTAATTGCGGTTGAAGGGACAAATGTTCCCAAAACCATAATTGAGTTGAGTAAAAAGAAAACCGTTACAGCATTCCTTGATGGAGATAGAGGTGGAGACCTCATACTGAAGGAGCTTTTGCAGGTTGCGGAAATAGATTATGTCGCAAGGGCTCCCGAGGGAAAGGGAGTGGAAGACTTAACCCAGAAGGAGATAATAAAAGCATTGAGGAACAAGATACCGGTCGAGCAGATACATGTAATCAGAGTTTCCAAGGAGAACAAAACGAGAGCGGAGGAGCCCAAAGAAGAGAAAAGAGAAATCAAGATTGAAACGAGGGAAGTTGAGAAGAAAGAGACTGCTGAAGGAATAATGGAAGTGTTCAGAAGGCACAAGAAAGAGGTTGAAGGCAAGCTAATAGCAAGGATACTGGACAAGAGCAACAACCTTGTCAAGGAGATTCCCGTTAGAGACCTCGTTAAAACACTGAAAACCAACAACACCAAAGGAGAGGTAATAGTGTTCGACGGAGTGATTACCCAGAGGGTCATCGATCTCGCCGCGAAAAGAAATGTTAGCTATCTGATAGGTGTTAGACTCGGAAGTGTTGTTAAAATCCCGACCAATATCAGAGTCATCACATTCGATGAACTTTAGTTTCATCATTTTTTATTTTTTATTAAAATTTTTTAATTCATCATTCAAAATTCAGAAATCTTTTTAACATACAGTTGGGATTCTAAATTAATGAAAGGTCTCGTTGGAAGAATTTTCGGTCATGCAAGCTCAACTGAATTTAATTTTGTTGTTTTCGACCCTAAGGAAGTGAAAAGAACGGATTACATCAAGGTTTGGAACGATACCGATGGATGGGTGATTGCTCAGGTTCTTGACATCATTGCGACAACAGACCTAAAGGAAACGGATGCTCTTAAGGGTAGATCCGCAGAAAAAGAGACCTACATAGCAAAAGCGTATGTAATAGGAAGGAGAGATGATAAAGGACTGCTTAGAGTGCCAAAAACCCCGTTTGTCCCCGGTGAAAATGTTTTTAAGGCTGATAAGGAGCTTATAGCAGAAGTTCTCGGATTAAAAGAGGATGGAGTTTATATCGGCTTGATAGAAGATACAGACATCAGGGTAAATCTTGATCCTAACACCCTTGTGCAAAAGCATTGCTGTATCCTCGCAAAAACTGGAAGCGGTAAAAGCTACACCGCAGGAGTAATAATAGAGGAATTGATAGACAGAGATGTACCTCTTCTAATAATAGACCCGCATGGAGAATATTCCTCTCTAAGAGACCCAAATGATGACCCTGAAGAGATGGAGAAAATGAAATATTATGGTGTTTCACCGAAAGGATACAAAGACAAGATAATGGTCTATGTTCCCCCTAATTCACCTTTTCTCGATAGAGCAGATGGAGTTCTGAAACTGGATGGAGCAAATCTATCTGCTGAGGAAATTATAGAGCTAACAGGAATTACACAGGCAAATCAACAGGCGTTACTCTATCAAGCCATAAAAAATCTCGAGGGGAGAGATTACACGATAGAGGACATAATCACGGAGGTCGAGGAGTTCAAACACAGTGCAAAGCTACATTTACTCGGACATCTCGAAAAAATTCTTAAATCCGGACTGTTTGCAAAAGATGCAACCCCTATAGATATCCTACTGCAGAAAGACAAAGCAATAGTGTTGGATATGAGAGGAATCTTCCCTGAATATCAGGAACTTATAGTTTCAAGGGTGTGTAGTAGATTGTTCGAGATGAGGAAAAGAGGAGAGGTTCCCCCGGGAATGATCGTCATAGAGGAAGCTCATAACTTCATCCCAGAGAGAGGCATGGGTAAAGCGGTATCCACTCAGGTAATGAGGGCTATAGCAAGCGAAGGAAGAAAATTCGGGCTTGGATTGCTTGTAATAAGTCAAAGACCCGCAAGAGTTGACAAAAATGTTATAAGTCAGTGTAACACCCAGATTATTCTAAGAATAACGAACCCCAACGACCTGAACGCAATAAAGAAAGGTGTGGAGGGACTAACATCAGAAATGGTGGACGAGATTAAAAGATTGTCTCCCGGAACTGCAATGGTTGTTAATCCAGAACTCGAAAAGCCCATAATAGTAAACATCAGAACGAGGAAAAGCAAACACGGAGGGGCATCTGTCAGCGTTGTAAAGGACAGGGGAAAGGCAGAAAAGAAGGATAAAAAATCTAAAAAAGAAAGGAAAAAAGAAGAAAAAAGAAGAAAAGAAGAGAAAACAGAGAATCATAAAGAAGAGAAGGCTAGAAAGGAGAAGAGAAAGAAGAAGGGCATTCTGAGAAGGATGTTTGGTTAAACCTCGCTTCCAAGAGTTGGATTTTTCGCTTTTTTACCCCTCACCATTTTCACCCCACACAAAAACTAAAATAATGTTTGACCGCTATTCAATGATTGTGAAATTCATTCACATGGCCGATGTGCACCTCGGAAACAGACAGTATGGAAGTGAAGAGAGAAAAAGAGACTTTGCTCAGGCTTTTTTAGACGCTATTAAGTTTTCGGTAATGGAAAGAGTTGATTTTATCCTTATTTCCGGCGATCTTTTTCATAAAAAAACTGAGATGGATCCTATAACACTCATTCAAGCAAGAAAAGTGCTTGAACTTCCAAAAAAACATAATATTCCTGTAATTGCAGTTGAAGGAAACCACGACTCGACATACTTCAGAGAGAACTACTCGTGGATGGATTATCTTGCTTCAAGCGGGTTGATTATAAATCTGAAGCCATCATTCGAAGACGGTGAGATCGTATTAAACGAGTGGGATGGTAACACCGGAGCATACATAGAAATCAACAACACAAGAATTTACGGAATGAAATATTACGGCTCATTAACCGAGAAGGTTCTTGATGAGTTTGCGAATAGTATGGACAGGGGAGACTTCACGATCTTCATGGCTCATGTAGGGATAGAGGGGTATGTAAAGAACATGTACGGATGCATTCCCTCCTCGAAATTGCACAAAGTTGACGCAAATTACATCGCTCTCGGGCATGTTCATAAGAGTTTCATAGAGGGAGACAGAATTTTCAATCCCGGAAGTCTCGAAGTGTGTGATATCAGCGAGACTACATACGATAGGGGCATATTCCTCATAAATTACGATGATGGGCTGTCATACAGACTGGTAAGGGATTTTTACAAACCGAGATACTTTTTTGTTAAAAAGTATCGAATGAAAAGCCAGAACTACGAAGAATTCGAAAAGTTCATTTCGGACGAGAAGCTCAAGACAGAGCTCAGGAGTGACAAGATTAACAAACCCGTGGTCGATATAACGATAGAGGTAGAGAGGGCATTAAGAAGGGTTATTTCCGAGGACGAGATCAGGAAGATCATAACCAAGCACCTCAACCCTCTCCTCATAAGGATTCACTGGAATGTGAGGGATGTTTTCAAACCCGTTCTGCCGGACTCCACAAGCAGAGATGTCATAGAGAGAGAGGTTATCTCCCAGCTACTCGAGAACTACCCGTATGATGATATCTCCGAAGAAGTCCTGAAACTGAAAAGGATATTCTCATCCACATTCGATCTGAAACAGGTTGACGGGATGATAGAAGACATAATTAAAGGAGGAGAGAGAAAAGAAGATAAAAGCATTGAAATCGTGCAAAAGAGGGGAAAGGCAGAAAAAGAAGAGGATTGGGGAGAGGAGGAATGGGATTGGAGGAGTGCGTGTGATACTGGAAGTAGAGTTAGAAAACATAAAAAGCTATGAATACTGCAAGGTAACATTCTCTTCCGGATTGAACGCTATTATCGGGGAGAACGGTGCAGGAAAAACCACAATACTCGAAGCTATTGGTTTCACACTGTTCGACTCCCTCCCCTACAGAATATCCGACTTCCTCAGATCCGGAACTAAAAAAGGGTTCATAAAGATCAGATTCGTCGCACCGGACGGCAGAACCTACGAGGTGGTTAGGAGGATTTCGGAAACAGGGACAACAGAGTACTCCCTTTACGATCCAGAAATAGGGAAAATTGCAGAGGGAAAAGAGGTAGTAAACTGGATCAAGGATTCATTCGGAATAGAGAGTGACATTAAGATGTTCTTCGAGAATGCAATTGGTGTTCTTCAAGGAAAAATGACATCCCAGTTCCTCGAACCACCGAGTGTGAGGGACAAAATATTCTCACCGCTTATCGGGGTTGAGAGCTACAAGAAAGCATTCGAGAAAAGCAGAGAATACGAGAACATGGTGAACGACAGGCTAAAAGATGTGGAAAAAGAGTTGTACGGACTCGAAAAAGATCTTGAGAACCTGAGATTCGTAGAAAAAGAGCTTAATGATTTGGAGGACAGGAAAAGATCTCTTCTGAATTCAATAAAACTCGTGGAGAGTAAACTCGATGAACTCGAGAGATCCGCAAAAGCATTCGAAACACTGCAAGAAAAGATGAATTCGAAGAAGATGGTGATTCAGAAACTGAGTTACAAGCTGAACGCAGAAAAATCCGAGCTTCAAAAACTTGAATCCAGATTAAAAGAGATTGTATCTCTCGAAAAATCTGCAATAAAAGTCGAAAAAGAATACAAAAGTTATCTCGAAATCGAAAAGAGGATTGAAGCACTAAAAGACGAGGAAAGAGTGGTATCAAAAAAGGTCGAGGAGCTTAATTCCCTGCAGACTCAATACGAGACATTGAAGACGAGGCACTCAAAGATCGTTTCGGAACTGAATGAGTTGGAGAATATGGAGAGGGAGAGGGAAAAACTCGTATGGTACTCTAAAAAGGAGAAGGAATTAAGCGAAAAGATAAGAGAGATTGAGAAAATAGAGGTGGAACTGAATCAACTTAAAGAGATGAAAAGTAGATTACGAGAGGATATCTCCAATTTAAAAAGCAGAATTGATGAAATGAGACGAAAGGAGGAAAAACTCAAAAATGCGGAAGAAAAGCTAAAAAAACTCGAAGGTGTAGATGAAAAGTACGAATCTATTCTGAAAAACATTTCAATCCTAAAAGCGAAGAGAGATCAGCTTTCAAAGGAGTTTGACCTGCTCAAACAGAATATCTGCCCGATCCTGAAAACGGAGTGTAATGAACTTTCCGGAAAAAGAGAGGAGATGGGCAGGGAGCTATCTGAGTTAACTTCAAAGCTCTCTAAGCTCAGCGAATCTCTAAAAAAAGCTAAAAAGCTGTACGAAACCAAGATTGAGATAGATAAAATTGTTCAAAAGCTTAAAGGAGAGATAAAGAACCTTCAAAAGCTTAAAGAGGATTTAGAGGCAAAGATAAAGACAGAAGAGGAGATAGCTGAGAGAATAACAAAATACGAGAAAGTCCTAGAGTGCAAAGATAAAATCACCAATGAATACGAGGCTGTAAGAGGATCGAGTGAGAAACTGAATCTTGTAGAAGGCATATTGTCAAGAAAAAACGATCTTATTAATGAGAAAAACGAGATAGAGAGAAAAACAGAAGACATGGAGAGGGAAATAGGTTTCCTAAAGCCATTTAAAGATAAATTCGAAAAGATTGTGAGCGAGCTCGAAGAATTGAAGTCAAAACTCGAGGAGAAAAAACCATTTTACGAGGAATATTTGAAGATAAGAGCTTTGGTGGAGAACAAGCCCAAAATCGAAGCCGAAATAGGCGAGCTTATAGAGTCCATTCATGAGACTGAGTCAAAACTGAGACACGAAGAGAGAGTTTTAAAGGACATAGAAAAAGAATATAATGCAGACATACACGAATCACTCAAGAAAGAGATAATTTCGCTTACAACCGACAGAGGAAGGAAATACGGAGAACTTAAAGAGGTAGAGAACCTAATCAAAAGCAGAAAGGACATGATGATAGAACTCAAAAAGAAAAAAGAAGAGTACGAGAGGCTAAAAGAGCATAAATATGTTCTCGAAAAGAAGAGAGAGTTCATAAGACACCTGAGAGAAATATTCAAGTTAGCGATTCCTGAGATAACCAAAGCTTATGTTTCCGCAGTTTCTTCTGAAGCAAACAGGATATTCTGCGAAATAATGAATGACTACAATTGGGAGATAAACTGGACGGAGGACTTCGGAATTAAAGCAAGATACCGTGGAAGAGAGATCGACTTCGCCCAAATGAGTGGGGGGGAGCAGATGTGTGCGAGCATAGCCATAAGACTGGCTCTATTGAGCATATTATCTGGAGTGGGAATTGCATTCTTCGATGAACCGACACAGAACATGGATGAGGTTAGGAGAAGGAACCTTGCTAGCCAGTTGACAAAAATAGATGGGTTTAAGCAGATTTTCGTTATTAGCCATGATGACACCTTTGAAGAGATGGTCGAGAACGCAATTAAAATAGAAAAGGAGAACGGAACCTCAAAGATTTTATAGAATCGGAACAATGGTGGAAACATGAACTACAATCCAGAACAGATATTTAACGGGAGAATCTTTGAGACCATCCCACTAATCATGAACTATCTCAAAAAAGAAGGTGAAAAGAGCGATTTAACCAAAATAAAGAGATCTAAGGTCGATATCCTCGATGAATTCAACACCCTTAATGGGGTTGAGGTTACAGGAGTAGATGGAAGCCAGATCAATCATCTCAAAGAGTTTGGAATACCATTCGGAGCTGTACAGGTGGCTAAAATTAAGATAGTTCACGGAAAAGGAGACTACGAGATTGGATTCAAATCGAAATGGGTCGGAATGAATGAGGATATACCCTTTGAGAGATTTAAACTTGAAATAATCTCTATCATGGAGGAAATCGAAAAAGGTGGGAGAAATCACTACATATTCTACGACGGAAGTCTCGTCCTTTCTTTTACTAATCAGCTCAGGAGAGATTTGAGGGAAAGCTATATAGAACTCGTAAACGAACTGCTTGAGAAAAGTAATGAGATGAAAGTGCCACTCTTCGCGTTCATCGAGAGGAGTTTTGCCAAGGACATATCCAAGGGTGTTTATCACGACTCCTACACCCTATCAGAGGTTCTCGAGAGACTCGAATACACCGAGCCAATTGTGTGTAAAAGAGATATCGCACTGGAATACAAAAACCCAATCTATTTCTCGTATCTACGAATCTATAAAAACCCTGTAAGAGTAGAATTTCCGGAGTGGATGACCGATGACTTTGAAAAACACATTGAGATTGCCTGTGCAGAGTGCTTACTTGGTTCAACGAAAAACTACCCATATATACTCGAAAGAGCGCACAAGTACGCACATATTGGTGAAAAAGAGAGAAACACAATAGGATTGTACTTATGCCTAGGATTAGAAGACTCCATCTCCCAGAAGTGGATCTCAAAGATTATCTGAAAGAAGGTTTCTAATCCACCAAGCCATAAAGCAGATAGTAGATAATAGATAAAAAAGGTAAAGAATTGTACGGAGAATTAAACAAATTAAACAGAAAATTAAAAGATATAGTCGAAGAAGTAAAAGTCCAAAGGGTGGTCAAATGAAAGTGAAAAGAACGATCTCAAGTGATGAATTCGAAGTTGAAGGAGAACTCAAACCCGGAGACATCGTGAAAACGAGAAGCTCTCTATCCATAGTTGTGGATGTTTACCACGAGGAGCCTGAAATTATAAAATATCTGGATGTTCCATCAGATAAGCTAAGATCGTTTCTTCCCGATATCATGGAGAGGGGGAGAATTGCCAAATGCATAACACTGTTTTGTGATTCCCCTCCCTCACCTGGTGAAGACGTTTCCATAGCCAACACCGAAGAGATAGTGCTACTCCACACGAAGGAGGGGGACTTTTCAATGCCGTATCTGAGCCTCCTAATCAAAAAATGCAGAGACAGGCTGTGGGTTGTTAAGAGACACCTTGAGAGACTCGAAAGCATACTTCCCGAACAAAAAGAGATCATAGAGATAATAAAATCAGAAATAGAGTACGAAATGCTAAGGGGAGTTGAAATATGAGTGTTGTAGGACTCGTAAGAGCCCCTTCAGAAGGTATGAACTTTACATTCGTTTCTCCAGAAGAGATACCGCTGAGAATTGGAGAATTCGTTTACTACATGTGGAACGAAAAAAAGGTGATATGTAGGGTTACCAGAAAAAAGCCCCTGAGATTGTATCCAGACATATACTTATCAAAACCACAAATAAGCCCAGAAAAGATAATAAAAGCTATGGGGCTAAGCAATACAGAGTTTGAACTTTTTGAGATCACCGCAAGTATAATCGGGTATTATGATGAGAAGCTTGGCTTTGTAAATCCACGAGTGAGTCCAAAACCCGGTCAACAAGTGTACTTAGCTGAGAAAGAAGTTATCGAAAATGTTCTCATGAAGAAAAAGCCCAAAGATCCCGGTTCAATCAATCTTGGCTATCTGCTTAACAGAGAGGATGATGTTTATGTTACCCTCGACACATCCCTTGTTGTCAGCGAGCATATGTGCATACTCGCCTCCACCGGAAGCGGAAAAAGTTACCTTGCGGGTGTGCTCGTAGAAGAGTTGCTAAAGCCTTACAACTCTGGAGCAGTATTAATTCTCGATCCACACGGAGAATACCACACACTAAAGGAGATAGAGGGGTTGAACGAGTTCAGAAACGAAGATTACCAAGCAAAGGTGAAAATTCTCGATCGTGATGATGTGAAAATAAGGCTATGCGAACTGGAGTACGATGAGCTGATTAACGCCTTACCAAACATCAGCGATAAAATGGAAGCTATACTGAATTCCGTATACAGGGAACTCGAAGGGACGAAATTCACATCTGAGACACTGATGGAGAAGATCAGAGAGAGAGCGGAAAATGATAGGGATGTTAGCGTTAGAGCCCTGACATGGAGAATAAAGAGATACATCGAGAGTATGGATGTTATAGACGACTACAAGCACATCGTGTTGAAGGACATATTGAAACCGGGAATGGCGACGATCATCCAGATGTCCGATATGAGTGATGTGGAGCAACAGCTACTAACCTCCGTACTCCTCAAAAGAATACTCAACGCAAGAATTAACTATGAAAAGAGCTTGGATGGAGAGAAGCTTGAGTATCCTGTATTCGTGATAGTTGAAGAGGCTCATAGGTTTACATCGAGAGATTCAAAAAGCTTTGATGTGCTGAAAACAATACTCTCGGAAGGTAGAAAATTCGGAGTTGGAGTTTGCTTGATCAGCCAGAGACCATCAAAGATTGACTCCGACATTCTGAGCCAGTGCATGACTCAAATCATTATGAGAATAGTCAACCCCGCCGATCAGGAGAACATAAAATCATCGGTGGAGAGCATAGGTAAAGACCTAATTGATGAGCTTCCGGGATTGACAAAAGGACAAGCTCTTGTTGCAGGGGTTGCAATAAACTCACCAGTTTTGATGAGAGTAAGAGAAAGAATGACCTCCCACGGAGGAGTGAGCAAAAATGCTCCCTCTGAATGGATACGGTACCTAAGAAGCGAAGAGAGAGNCGAAAGAATACCATTCAAGACCCAAGAGAGACTTTTCTGGGAGGAATGATAGAAGTAAATGATAAAAGCAGGATGAGTAAAGACAGGAGTAATAAAAGGTTGCTATGAGACTCGATCTGCTTCTCGTCAAAAAAGGATACTTCTCATCCAGAAATCGGGCCATAAATGCAATAAGAAGAGGACTCGTCACCGTAAACGGAAGAACGGTCAGGAAACCATCCGAAGATGTTGAATTTTCAGCATACATCGAGATAAGAGAGGAGGAGAGACCGGAGGGTTACTGGAAATTAAGAGAGCTGAATGAGGAATGGAGATTTCTTAAGAGAGGTTTGAAAGTTCTCGATCTGGGTTCGAGTGCGGGAGGATTTCTCGAATATTCTTCTGAATTTGCAGACTTGGTCGTTGGAATTGAACTCAGCAAAGAGTTCAAGAGAGAGCTTTCATCGATCGAAAGGAAGGAAAATGTAGTTGTTATATTCGGAGATGTCTTTAAAATCAACCTGAACTCGTTAAGAATGTATGGAAAATTCGATCTGCTATTAAACGACCTCACTCTCAAACCTTCAGACTCTTACCTTGCAATGAAGAGATTTTTTCCACTGATTAATAGTGGAAAAGCTCTTTTTGTTGCAAAAACAGGAATTGACAGCACAATTCCGGAAATAGAGTTTGAAATCATAAACAGAAAGGTGTCGGAAAATAAGAGGGAAGAATACATCCTACTGAAAATCGAACTCGAGTGATTCAATTTTCAGGACAGATAGTCGCTATCCTCTGCCAATATAATCTATCCTTCCCATCCTTTCATTAGTTAATCTTTTAAATTGGTTCCGCACTATCCAGAACATGGGAAGAGTTTGGAAGTTTGGAGATGACATAGACACGGATGTGATAATCCAAGGAAAGTACTTGGTGATAAACGATGCCAGTGAGCTTGCAAAGCATGTTTTCGAAAATATCAGACCCGAATTCGCAAAAAATGTTAAAAAAGGGGATTTTATTGTCGCGGGCGAAAATTTCGGTTGCGGAAGTAGTAGAGAGCACGCCCCTCTTGCATTAAAAGCTACCGGGATTGAGGCAGTCATAGCAAAATCTTTTGCAAGGATCTTCTTCAGAAACTCGATAAACATAGCTCTACCAACGATAGAGTGCAAATTCACAGATAAAATCGATGAAGGAGACGAGATAGATGTGGACTACAGAAACGGAATAATAAAGAATATTTCAAAAAACGAAGAGTACTCATTCAACCCGATTCCAGAGTTTTTGGAGGGTATCCTTGCAAAAGGTGGGCTCGTTAACTTTTCAAAAGAAGTGTACGAATCAAAGATGCTCAAAGACTAAAAGCTTTTTCAAAAGGGTGCGAATGATGAAAAAAATCGTTGTAATACCAGGAGATGGTATAGGAAAAGAAGTAATGAACTCCGCACTAAGGATTTTAGAGAGCTTCGATCTTCCTTTCTCCTACGAATTCGCCGAAGCAGGAGACGAAACTAAGGAGCGAACAGGACATGCACTTCCAGAGGATACTCTTGAAGCTTGTAAAAATAGCTCCGCTGTTTTATTCGGTGCTGCAGGAGAGAGTGCTGCGGAGGTTATAGTAAGGCTTAGGAGAGAGCTAAGCACTTTCGCCAACATTCGTCCGGCTAAAACATTCAAGGGTGTAAAGAGCTTATATGATGATGTGGACATCGTTATCGTTAGGGAGAACACAGAGTGTCTCTACTTAGGACTGGAATTTGAAATCAACTCAGGAGTTACAGAGGCTATAAGGGTTATCACAGAAAAAGCATCCGAAAAAATTGCTAAATTCGCATTTGAGCTTGCTATGAGAGAGAAAAGAAGGAGAGTTACCGCACTCCACAAAGCTAATGTAATGAAGAAAACATGCGGACTTTTCAGAGATGTTTGTAGGAGGGTTTCCAAGAACTATCCCGAGATAGAATTCAACGACTACTACATCGATGCGGGATGCATGTACTTAGTTCTTGATCCATGGAGATTCGATGTGATAGTTACAACAAACATGTTTGGGGACATAGTCTCAGATCTGTCCGCTGGCATAGTGGGTGGACTGGGTCTTGCCCCTTCAGCGAACATAGGGGATGAGCATTCGATTTTCGAGCCTGTTCACGGTTCAGCACCAGACATTGCGGGAAAAGGAATTGCAAACCCGTCAGCTATGATACTGTCCGCTACCATGATGCTGAAGCACTTTGGATACCTCAACATTGCGTTGAAAATAGAGAGAGCTCTTGAGAAGACGATCACAAACGGTAAAACCACACCCGATCTTGGAGGAAATCTCAGCACAGAGGAAATGACAGACGAAATCATCAAGAACTTGGATTAAAATAAATTTAGACTGAAAATTAACTAAATAACTACCTTTCCTCAAAAATTTCCCTTTTCAATTTGCTCATAACCTCGTCAATCTCCCTCTCGAGATTAAGAGCATGATTCAGAATGTCGTTCAACTTAAACTCCTCTATTTCCTCCCTCATTTCTGGATGAGATCCAATGAAATCAGATATATTCGCCATTATAGATCTCACATCTCCAAATGCATCATTTAACAAACCAAGAATCAGCATTAGTCTCGTCTTTCTATCGAACATATTGCACCCCTCTCTACTTCAACCTTAGCTCCTCTTTCCCAACTACCTCAAACCCACAAGCTCTTCAAGTGCTTTTCTCCTATCCTTAGCTTTTACTATTCCGCTTGCAAGCAAAACACCGTCCGCACCGAGATCAAGAGCGGTCACATAATCCTCATGTTTGCTTATGCCTGCTCCACAAAGAACCTTAACATCCGGATTTATTTCTTTCGCAGATCTGACAGAATTCTCCACGATTTCGGGTTCCGCCTTAGAAACCGGAATCCCACTTCCTATTAATTCGGGTGGCTCTATCGCAACATAATTCGGGCTTAATGCGGATGCGGATGCGGTGGTGGAGACATTGTTGGTACATACCACAGAGATCAGCCCGAGGGTCTTAAACTTGGACACAAGGTACTCTATGTCCGAAAGCTTCAATCTGTGCTCGGAGTGATTTATCAAGCTTCCTTTTACTCCTCTTTCTTTGATCATCTCTGGGGTTATCATCCCAGTATGACTGCCGTAACTTACCGCATCAACATGCTGTGAGAAGACATCCACGGAAACATTCGACAATATTTCCGATATGTCGAGATAAGGAGGAGCTATAGCTATGTAATCCTCAACTCTTGAGGAGACATTCTCCACAATCCTTGCAAGCTCCAATGCATTACTACCGCTTCCCTCCCTATAAGCCTTGAAATTTATTATTATCACACCCATGATAACCCCTCAGAAATCGGTCATTATTCTGAATTGATCCGTATCAGGCTTCATGTACCGCAGAAATCTTCTAACCGCTCCCTCAATGTCTCTCGCTCTCGTAATCGATCTGCCAACTACGAGTATGTCTGCACCCTCTCCGATGGCGGTATCAACATTCTCGGGTCTTATTCCTCCAGCAACCGCAACTAGTAAATCGAATTTTCCTTTGATATCCTTAACAAACTTCCACGGCGGTTGTTCCTTGTTTTCAACATCTATCGCCCTGTGAAGTTCCACTACATCGGGTAAAACTCCTTCAGCATTAATCTTTTCAAGAACCTCTGAGGGTCTATCAACATTCAGCATATCCACTACACAAAGAATCCCCGTTTTCTTCGCTTCCTTTATCGCCTTTACGATCGTCGGTATCGGTGCAAGTCCCGATACAACTACGGCATTTGCAGTTGCATCCGCTGCCATTCTTGCCTCAAGATGCCCAGTATCGAGAGTCTTCAAATCCAGAACGAAAAATCCATCTGGTCTTTCCTTTCTCAACTCAAGTATGACTTCCGCCCCATATCGCTTAACCAAAGGTGTACCAACCTCGAATATTATGTGATCACTGTAGGGAACCTCTCTCAGAACTTTTCTTACCTCATCAATATCGGTCAAATCAATGGCTATTTGCAGGTATGGTGGATCCCACAGCTTTGTTAACCTCCTACCAGCAAACGGATGGATTGCCCTATCCTTCTCGTAAAGCATGGTGTCAGCATCCGGAAATCCTTCCATAGCTCTCCTCAGTGCAAGCTTTGTCGCACCGTAGTTGTAGTAGTATATTTTCTCCTTGTTCCTTGCTTTCGGGTGAATAAAAACACTCACAATCACGACGAGGTTCTCCGTCTCCTCCTTCGGAATTACACCTTCCTCAACCGAATCCGCAATAGCCTTTGCAACAGCAGACTGGGCGGGACCGAAGATAAGCTCCGCTTGATCCATTTCTTTAACCGTAACCTTCGGAATTATCAATGCTGGTGGCTTTGTTATCAAATTCGGTCTCAATACCGCGAGCAATGGCGTATGTCCTGCAGATAATTGTGACATGCTATTAGCAAAAGCCATTCCAACTGGACCGTTCTTTTCCCCAACTATCAAATCGATATGTGCCACTTCATAACCTTCTCCAATCAGTGCCTCACCCACTCTCATAATATACACCCTCATTAACTTGAGTCCTTACAATTATCCTTAGATAAAATTAAGGTGAAATAATAAAAGCTTTTGGTTATTCAGGGAAAAAGCAAAGGAAAATGAAAAGAACATAATTTTAAATTTTAAAAAAGTTAACCAGCTTCCAAAAGTTCGATTCCATCATCCGTTAGCTTCAACTTTCCCCCTTCCTCTACCACAAAGCCCTCTTTTATCAGCCAGTCAAGATTGAATCTCATCTGAAAATCAGAAAGATTCAGCTCGTTCTTCAACTCTTCTCTTGTTTTCCCGTGGATGCCTATGGATGCTACAATCTGCCTCCTTATTGGACTTTGGGAGGCTTTAAAAAGCCGTTCATGATGTTCCCTATCTCGAACCTTTTCGGTCATAAAAACACCCCGATTATGTTTTGATTTTGAAAAATATAATTTTTTCGATGATGGAAGACACAACAATCCCTTCAATTAAGTTGTAGCCCTATTATCTTGTCGAGCTCCCTCAAGAATGTCTCTACCTCAGATTCCGGAATCTGTGCACCAGCTGCTATACTATGTCCTCCTCCTCTTCCCCCGATTTTCTCTGAGGCAATTTTAATCGCCTTTGCTAAGTGAATTCCTCTATCAACGAGCTTTCTCGTTGCCCTCGCAGAGACTTTCACCCCCTCATCATTCTTCGCCAAAGCAACAATTGGTTTTTCCGAGTTCGCCTTGGAAAAGCACATTCCCGCCACTATTCCAACGATTGTGTCGAGTATCATATCTCCCGCATCAAAATACTGAATGTTTTCGAGTTCTTTTATCCCGACCTCATCCACTATTCTCAATCCCTCTGATAAATTCCTCCTATGGTTTTGAAGGAGAGTTCTTGCCCTTTTAAACGCTTTATCTCTGTCTCCAAGACATACTTTTAACCCTATATCCTGATGTCCGTATCTTGCGGTTGCATTCAGCAAGGTTGAGAACTCCATAGCATCTCTTAGCTCGGTTCCCTCCTCTTCATTTAGAAGGATATAGCACTCCCCAACAAGCCTTTTTATCATTCTAAACGGAAGCTTAGCCTGAATACATATCTTCGTAAGCTCGCTCACAACCCTCCTCCTCTCCTCAAAGGTGAGGTCTATCCACCTCTTCCAATCCTCCACCTCAATCCCGATAGATTGCAAGAACTCGATTGCCCCTCTCTCACTACCGCTCACCCCCGGTAGCGTGGGATCGAATGTGTACTCAAGCATTTTCACCACGGGTCTTGTTTGCTTACCGAAGAGTCTTAGATCTCTAACCGCATTCACAACCTTGGCTTTAACGGCTTCATCCAATATCTTCCTGTTCAATCCAACGAGCATACCATCTCTCGAGTCTTGCAGGTCCCCGACCGCTCCAACTATCGACATAGCGGAGAGATCAATGTTGTTTGCAAAAAGACTTTTGCCGAGCAGTCTTGCAACGATGTAGGTTGTGGTGGAGCCCGAGAGCTCATAACTACCGTCAAAACCGAATACATGAGGGTTCAGTTGAAGTGAGTTGTCCTCGATGGGAACATGGTGATCGGTTATAACGAAGTCAATTCCGCTCTCAATGATGGATTTCACCTGCCCGCTCCCAAGATCTGTAAACCATGTGAACCTACTCAAATCTGCTATCTCATCGATCTCAGAGTCGCCTAACTGCTTAACAAAATGAACTTCACATTCAATACCTAATCTTTCCAAGGAGATCTTTGCTATTGAGCCTGAGGTTATACCGTCTGCATCGATGTGTGTTACGACCAAAACATCCTCATTTTTCTCAATCTTCTCCGCAATTATCTTTGCACGGTTTACAATTTCCAGTGGTAAATCCATTAAATTTCAATTATGCTAAATTAAGATAAATCTTTTGTGTGCTCTGAAAGTGGTTTAATAGCTCCACAGGAAACATAGGAAGTGGATAAGAAATCAGCTCTTCAGAAACTCGTCTTTAAGGAATATAATATTTCCTCTGCCCTTTTTAACCTTCTCAACTATGCCCCTCCTCTCCAAGTCAGCAACCATCAAACTCATCTTAGCCTCTGAACATCCAATTTTCTTTCTCAAATCTCTCTGAGATATTCTCCCATCGTTCCTTATTAAAATTTCAACAACCTCTCTTAAATCGTCGGGCAAAGACTCGATTCCATTTGCTTCCAAATCCGGTTCCTCCTGAAACTCGATCTCATCCACCCTTGATCTCCTCAGATAGATTAGCAAGACCGCGAAAGCGATGATCACAGGTATCGGGATCAGAATGAAGTAGTTCCACCCCCCAACATCTCCTATATCAAACTCAACCATCTCAATATCTTGTATATCAGGTATATTTATTTCAGGAAAGAGAATCAAATCTATAACATACCTTCCTTCAGTTACAATGGTTATATTCTCCTCAGCGTAAAGATACTCCTTCTCAGTTTTATACACCGCTCTGATCGTGTAATTTCCCGGTGGTACGGAATCAAAAATGTACGAGCCATTCTCGGTAACTTTTTTCTGAACGGGAGTCGTGTTTATCTCCACAATAACTCCGTTAATCGGTTCCAAGGTTTCCCACGAGAAAACTTTACCGTGAATTACGGAAGCGTCAGCTACCGGAATTAAGGTGAATGAGATTAAAAATACCAAAATTTTCAGATTTGACATTGTAAACTGGTTATCGAACTTGTTTTTAACTTTTTCTCAACATTTGATGGTTACTATGAGGTTCGTGTTTTTGCGGGTGGCCAAGTATGTCAAATAAAAAAAACATGAATAAAGGTTTTTAAAGAAAAATAAAGAATCTCACAGATTTATAAAGTTTAATAAAGCTTTATCCCCGTATTTTCTGAAAGAATTGTTAAGTTTAACAGAATCCAACTTGGGATCGGTGATCGGCATGACGGCGGGAATGAAGTTCGGAGGTGTTGTGCTTGCCCTCCTCCTCCTTACNGGGATGGCAAGTGCAATGGATACAGAATATGTTGAGATGGGTGCAGTAACAGGGGTCGGCATGGAAATGGGTGTACAACCGGTACAGCCAGGACATCCAGTAAAACCACNCCCACCCGTAATGCAACCGAAACATAAGCCATATGAAAGGATAAAGTGGGAGTACCACAAAGATCTCCAGAGACTGAAAAGCAAGCACTTCGGAATTGTAATAAATGAAGACACATTCGATGAGGCTAAGGAGTGGCTTCTTGCGAGTGCAGACCTGTCAATTGCATCACTCACAAGCATAAAAGAGAGAATAGAGAATAGCAATGTGACATATCCTGAGGTCGAGGAGATACTTCAAGAAATCGATAGTCACATAGCAGACATATCCGCGATAAGGGAGAAGATAGAGAGTACNCAGACAATTGAGGAACTTAGAAATGCTGGAAAAGAACTAAAAATGGAATGGATATCCGCAAAGGTTTCACTNAAGAAGACTTTGGCTCTAAAATGGATATACATCATGGAAAGAATGGTTGAAAGAGGAGAAAAGGTTTCTGAAAAAGTCGAGAAGTTGATAGAAGAGTACAAGGTGGAAGGCAAGGACACTACAGAGCTTGAAAGATGGTTAGAAAAGTTCAATGAAGATCTATCAAGGGCAAGTGAGAAACTCGAGTCCGCCAAGGAAAGACTGATGGAACTCGAGAATAACAGACAGATNAATAGATTCCTCGTAATGGAGAGCCACGCCCTTAAATCTTCAGTAAAATACATGAAAAGCGCACATCACAAGCTCAGGAACATTATCTGGATGATAAACCATCAGAAAACGGGCTATGTGGAGTTAGAAGGAACGGGTGTGCTTAAAGCGATGGGAGAAGGATATGTTGAGATTCATGGAGATGGAAAAGTCATGATATTCGGAAACGGAACTGTTACCGCTCCAGCAGACAAAGTCATCTTTGCGATAGGATTCGGAGAGAAAACAGAGGAAAACGGAAAGGCAAGATATAGCGGAGAGGGAAGAATACTCATCAGAGGCGAGAACATCACAGTTACAGCAGAAGGGAGTGGATTGAGAATCCATGCGGTAGGCAATGGCAGTGTCGTACTGGACGGAACGGGAGTTTACTGGGCTAAAGGGTTCAAAGTCGTGACAAGCGGTTATGAGAGTGTGGAAGAGGAGGGCGTGGAAGTTGAGGAGATTTCCGAGAGTGCATAGTTCCTAATTCGAAGTATTAGAAGCAAATAAAACTTTTTATTTTTCCCCATTTTTTCTGCCACCCTCAAATTCACCACTATTCGGCTTTTTTTAAAAAACACACCCTGCGAATCGTTTTAAGCACACCCGACATTGCGCAAATTAGATTAATTCAAACACCTCACAGGAAAATATGGAGGACATTCCAATCAAATGGATCAACGCAGGCAGAGACAAGATAGAGTACTCCCGCAGAATAGAGGTGATTCCGTCCTCAGTGTACATGAGAGAATGGGAGGTTAAAAGAGAGATATCGAAAATTCTTTTTGAGAAAGATATTCTGAGCTACATATCAGACCATTTCGGTATCGGAAACATACTCCAGATTTCAATCGAACATGTGTCATGCTGGCTAACATACCATGTTTTCAAGGTTGAGATTGAATCGGATGAAATAACCAGGGTTGCCTTAAACCTCGTTCCCCCTTCCGAGAAAAGAGGTATCTTTCTGGAGTACCGGGATATCTCACATAAAGCATACATGACTGGAGTGATTCCAAAACCGATATTTATCTCCGATGATGGTAGATTTTTCTTGCAAGAATGGGTCGAAGGAGATGTTGTTTCGGAGATCACAGGTGAAGAGTGGATTAAAAACAGAGATGTTGTTTTAGCGATGATCGCTGAGTCACTAAGGAAGCTATTCGAAGAGAACATAATATTCTATCCAATAAACGACTATGAAATAATAATCAAAGACGATAAAGCGGTGTTCCTCGATATAACAAGATTAAAAGAAGCCTATGATAAGAAAATCGAAGAGTGTTACAGGAACTCTCAGATAAAGAACCTTCCGGTCATAGAAATCCTGAGGAGATACCCTTGATTATGNGCGGATGACCAACCACGCATTCTCTCCGGCTTTCGGGAATCTTACCAACACAAAAATCCCTTTTAGCTTTCCACCATTCAAGCTCAATTTTAACTCATTCTTGCTCCTTTTAATCAGCTCATACTCTCCTTTATCCCAAATAAATACCTTTCCAGCCCCATATCCCTCTGAGATCTCTCCTTCGAAATCCATGTAATCTATATCATGATCCTCAACCTTAATCGCAAGCCTCCTCTCACCTTTCCTCTCGGGCAAGCCTTTTGGTACTGCCCAACTCTTCGCAACACCATCAAGCTCTATTCTAAAGTCATAGTGATGAGTTTTAGCAAAGTGCTCCTGCACAACAAATTTCATTGAAAAAATAATTTGAATGATGCCCCTATTAATCTTTCCCTTTTACATTCATCTGCGTATTCCTTCCCAACCCTACTCCTACAAACCAAGATAGGCTTTCCTTATTTCATCGGATTTAGAAAGCTCCTCTCCAGTACCCTGAATCTTTATTCTTCCCTCGGAAATAACGTAGGCATAGTCGGTTATTGCAAGGCTTAGATGTACATTCTGCTCTACGAGAAGCATCGTAAGTCCCTCATCCTTCAGCTTCTTTATTGTCTCAAAAACCTCAAGAACGAGCTTTGGAGCTAAACCAAGGCTTGGTTCATCCAGTATCAAAACCTCAGGTCTGGACATTAAACCTCTCGCTATTGCAAGCATCTGCTGTTCTCCGCCACTAAGAGTTCCCGCCTTCTGATTGAACCTCTCCTTCAACCTCGGGAACAGCGATATAACGAAATCGAGGGAGTCTTCAAACTTTTCTCTTGCTCTTTTGGTATATGCACCCATCTCGAGGTTCTCATAAACATTCATCTCTGGGAATATCATTCTTCCCTCAGGTACCATGATTATGCCCTTCTCAGCTTTCGAATATGTTGAGAGATTCGTAACATCCTCTCCTTTGAAAATTATCTTACCATCCCAAGGCTTAATTATCCCCATGAGGGTTCGCAGAAAAGTTGTTTTCCCAGATCCGTTCGAACCGAGAATTGTTGTAAGTTGTCCCTCCACAACATCAAGGTTCAATCCCCAGAGAATCTTCACTTCGCCATATCCCGATTCGAGGTTTTCAACCTCTATCGCCTTTCCTCTCATTCTCCCTCCTCCTTGACCAATTTCAATGTAAGTTCTGGATCCCCGAGATACGCCTCGATCACCTTTTTATCCTTGGATACTTCCTCTGGCAATCCTTCTGCAATCTTCTCNCCGTAATCAAGGACAACTATTCTGTTGGAGACTTTCATAATTGCGTGCATAAGGTGTTCGATCATCATAATCGTAATGCCCTCTCCATTTATCTTCTCAATGATCTCAAGCATTTCTGTAACCTCAGCTGGATTCAACCCTGCTAAAACTTCATCCAACAGTATAATAACCGGATTTGAAGCTAAAGCCCTTGAGAGCTCAAGTCTCTTCTTTTCCGGGACATTCAGCTTACCCGCAGGTAATTCTGCCTTCTCAATCAGTCCGGTGATTTCTAAAACATCCATCGCTCGTTCTTTTGCGGAGTTTAAGTCCATGTACTCCTTGCCAAAGCAAGCTCCTACCATCACATTCTCGAGCACAGTTAACTCGTTAAGAGGTTTGACAACCTGATGCGTTCTTGCTATCCCCATCCTCGTAATCTTGAAAGGCGATAGTCCGGTAATGTCCTCTCCCCTGAAGATGACTCTTCCCTCTTCCGGTGGGTAAACACCAGAAATGACATTGAACAGAGTTGTTTTTCCCGCTCCATTTGGACCTATAATGCCGAGGATCTCCCCTTCATCGAGTGTAAAGCTAACTTTGTTCAGAGCTGTTAAGCCCCCAAATCTTTTTGTAACATCCTTAACCTCGAGTATCATTCAATATACCTCCTGAGTACGGAAAACTTATCCCTGAGATACCCAATTATTCCCGCAGGCATGAACAGAATCAGGAAGAGCAGTATTATGCCCGCTACAGCCATGTGCAAGTCCTTGAACAGCGGGTTCACAAGCAATATCCCTCTAATTCTTTCATATAAGATGGAGCCAAGGAAAGGTCCCGTAACGGTTCCAAAACCACCNAGCACAACCATGAATATCATTTCGATGGACTTAAGAAGATGGAACGCATTCACCGGTTCTATGTTCCCGTTCTTGAAGAAGAATATTGCTCCGACCATTCCCGGGAAAAATGCGGAGAGCATATATGCCAAGCTTTTGTACTTTCTCGTGTCGATCCCNAGAACTATTGCTGCATCCTCGTCCTCTCTTATCGACATCAAACCGAGTCCAAACTTAGATTTCTTTATGAGGTAGTTCACAACTATAACAACCATTGCCAAGATTGCCATCAGGTAGTATGCGAGCCATATCGCACTCCCCGCTCCACCGTACTGCTGATATATCTTGAAGTTGAAGAACAAGCCCGCTGAGCCTCCGAGGAACTCCAAGTTATTCACAAGTGCTTTTACCGCCTCGTTTACACCAATAGTCGCTATTGCAAAGTACGCTCCTCTGAGTCTCAGAACCGCCTCACCGAGTAGCAGAGCGATAATCGCACAAACAATCCCTCCTGCAATCATTGCAGGAATCAAATGTATGTTGTAGAAGTACATGAGGGAGAATGCCACATAGCCCCCAATACCGTAGTAGACTATATGTCCAAAACTGACATACCCCGCGTATCCGAGGATTATGTTAAGGCTCGCTGCAAGTGCTATGTACTGCATCATCAGGAAAAACTCTTCCCTCATAGTGATGGAGTTCGTTAGAGGTGGAATGAGGGTCATTACTATCAAAACAAGCAAAAGCCATATCAGAGAGATGTCAAACAGGTTTTGCCTCATCTATTTCCCTCCCAGCAAACCAGTTGGTTTTAGCACTAAAATCACAACGAGGAGAGCGAACTCCAGAACCGGTACATAGCTCGTTGGTATCTGAAGGGTGACTATGTTCTCGATCAAGCCGAGAGTCAGCCCACCCACAAGTGCCCCAAGAGGACTTCCGAGACCTCCAAGAACACAGATTACGAAGCTTTTAAGCTCGTATCCTCCTCCGGAGAGAATCGTGAATGGAAATATCGTCGCTATCAATGCCCCAGCGACCATCGCGAGAGATATCCCTATCCCAAAGCTTAATGCGAGAGTTATGTTCGAATTTATACCCATTAGCTCTGCTGCGGTTCTGTTCATAGATACCGCTCTTATTGCCTTACCCATTCGCGTTTTGTAGAGAAATANATAGAGGAGAGCTGTGAAGAGTATTGAGATTACCCCGGTTGCTACTTTCGTTCCCAAAATTACAATAGACCCTATCTCAATAGCACCCATTGAGAAATCGAGAGCTTTTGGATTCGTCTTGAATATGAATGTTCCGAACCCAATTATAATCAAACTAACGGAGAAAGTTGACAATAAGGTGGAGAGCTCTGGAGCATTAATCACCCTGTGAAGGGCAGAAAAGTAAGTTATAATTCCAAGGATTAATCCTATGAGAAGGACAACCAAAATACCCGCATAAGGAAACACCCCGAAGGAAGTATACAAAAGCCATATTGTTATCATCCCAAGAGCGATGAATGCTCCGTGCGATAGGTTTATGACCTTCATAACACCCCAGATCAGATTCAAACCTATCGCAGCCAAGCCATAAACCAACCCCAAGAGTAAACCGCTGATTATACTATCAATCCAGATGTCCACTCCCGTCACAAATCCCCCTCCTAAAAAATATTAAAAAAATTAGTATTTTGCATCATATGCAACTACTTCAGATGATGCTCCTTCTTCCGGCCAGACCACTTCTTTATGGAGTTCATCCCCCTGCCACTGGATGACCACCATGTCGTGTCCTACTTGTCTTCCGTAATACTCGCCCTTTTCGAACTCAATCATTCCGAAGAATGTCATTATCTTCATGTTCTCGAGAGCACTTCTCACCTTCTCAGAGTCAAGAGAGCCTGCGGTTTCAATAGCTTTCTGGAGAATTAAGCCTGCTGCATAGCCTCCCGCAGCATGATATCCGGGTTCGTAGCCGTACTTTGATTTATATGCGTTGACGAATTCTTCAACAGTTGGCCCATAGAACTCCACTCCCGCTTTTTCAGCAGCTTCTTTCGTGTACTTTGCCTGTGGTTCCCACTGGGATGGTCCGCTCACATACAGTGCTGCAGACCCTATTTCGGAGAACTCTGGAACTGATGGTGCAACGAGCAGAGAAACGAACTTAACTTTCACCTTCTTCTCATACAGCTGTTTGGCGAACGTTTCTCCATCCGTGAAGTGTCCTCCACCGACTATCGCATCTGGACTTGCCGCGAGAATCTTGTTTATGAAGGAAGTGAAGTCCGAGGTTCCGGGTTCGTACGCCTCATAAAGCACGATCTCATAGCCCTTGGATTTTGCGTATTCTTTAGTCGATTCTGCCACATCCCTTGCAAATTTCGAGTTCTCGTAAACTATCGCTATCTTCTTCGCGGATGGGAATTTCTTAGCAAGCAGATCAATTGAACTCGTGAGATACCTGCTCGATGGTGTGTAAATCTGGAAGACATGCATGTAACCCTTGTTGAATATGCTGTCAGATGCTGCCCCCGTAGCAACCATGATCTTGCTGTACTGCTCTGCAATAATCGCTGCAGAGGCTGTCAAACCACTGGAATACGGGCTGATCAAAAAGTCAGCTCCATCCTCACTTATCAGCTTCGCATAGATTTGCTGAACTCTCTCCCCACTGCTCTCATCATCGTAGCTAACAAAGTCAACCATCACTTTCTTCCCCAATTCCTTAACATAGATTCCCCCTTCCGCATTGACATGTTCCATCCAAAGTTTAAAGCCGTTAGTCTGCTCCTTAGATTCAGCATTCAATTTCCCTGTTTTTGATTCGGAAAACCCTATTAAAATCTTTTCCTTCGTTTCCGATGGTTTTTCTGACTGTGCAGGAGTTTCCTGTGGTGCTTGAGGTTTCTGAGTTGTGGTTTCCTGTTGTGCACATCCAGCAATTAAAATAGCTACCAGCAATAAAACTATAATGTACCTCTTCATCCAACCACCGAGAAGAATTGACATTAGTAACATATTTAATAGTTTTTAAAAATTAATATGAAAGCTTATTAAAAATTATTAGTCATTTCGGATTTTAGTTAATAATCTATCATAAAGAATCTGAAACCTTTGAGAATAAAAATATTATNATATTACAAGCAATATTACAGATATTAATAATCAACTACCAATAATTTTGGATGATGAAGCAAAAGCTTTATCCTTAAACTCGATAACCATTCTTAGATGGAGATCAACACAGAAAGAATAAGAGATCTGGCAAAAATAATCAGGAAACTAAGGTATAAGCCAATATTCTTCGACGATCCGAACCTATTTCCAGAATACGATGATTTTATTTATCCAAACTATGTTTTCTTCCTCGTAGCAATAGATCATAGAACTGGTTTCAAAAAAAGAATAACACATGGGTCGAAAAAATACCACGGTTCNGACATAATCTTCTACTTAGCGAGGAGAGTTCAGAAACAGCATCCTAAGTTCTTCACCGCAGAAAATCTAAAGGATGTTGATGCCGAGACTGTCAAAAAAATTTTTAAAATCAACAACGAGATCATAAACAATCCCGAGCAAAGGGCTTTTTTGCTCAGAGATTGTGCTAAAAAACTCCTAAAATTCAGCGGANATATCACAAACCTGTTTAAGGATTCAGAATACTACCTCATGAGAAAGGGAAATGGGATCCTCGAAAAATTGAGAGCATTCAGGGCTTACGAGGACCCGCTGATGAAGAAAAGCTATCTCCTAATCAAAATCCTGAAGAGACAAGGTATGAAGATAAAAGATCCTCATAACCTCAGATTTCCGATTGATGGTGTTCTCGTAAGAATTGCTCTGAGTTCGGGTATCATTGTGGTCGATGACAGACTAAGAAGGAGATTTGAAAATCACTTAACCCCTCAAGAATCACTTGAACTCAGAGAGCTAACCTCTCGAGCGCTCGATCTACTATCCAAATACTCCAAAATCGATCCAGATATCCTTGACGATATACTATGGTGCTACGGTAGAGAAATAGACGAGGGAAAGATAAATACTAATCTCGATAAGAGGATGGACAAAGAAGCTTTAGAAGAGTTTTTATCTTTCCTGAAGTACAAAAGAGCTGGAAAAATTAAATTTCCAGACACATGGTATTTCTAAGTGCACAGACGTATTAAATCAGGTTCTTCTTTTTAAGGAGATTTACAAGAAGTTCTACTTCCTCTTCCACACTCAACTTATCGGTTTCCAGAACCAAGTCCGGGTTTTCGGGCTCTTCATACTCGCCGTCGTAACCGGTCAAACCCACTATTTCTCCATTGATTGCTTTTTCATATAATCCCTTTGGATCTCTCCGTATTAACTCCTCAAGAGAGCATTTGAGATAAACTTCTACGAAATTCTCGATTTCCTTTCTCGCAAGCTCTCTCGTTGATCTAAACGGAGAGATCATGGATACTATAACCACGATACCATTTTTCGCGAGGAGGTTCGCCATCTCTATCACAACTTTATTATGCATCTCCCTCTCTTCCTTGGTGTATCCGAGATCGGGATACAGCTTGCTCCTTATTCCGTCCCCATCCAGAATTTCTACACCAAGGTTTAAACTCCTTAATCTTTCATACAGTGCCTTAGCAAGGGTTGTTTTACCGACACCGCTTACGCCCGTAATCCATACAACAAAACTCATCTCAACCCCTCTGCTAAATCCCTCATACCCATTGCGGTAAAAGCTATTTTCGGAAAGTCGTAAATGGATATTTGAACTTGTTTTTGTGTGCACTTTTGACCATCCATATTCCCTCTCATCTCGGGATGGGCTAACACGAAAACACCGTATTCTGAATGAACCGCATCATCCGGACCAGTATCATTCTCTAACAAATAATTTGATTCATATCCAATCGTTCCAGCAGATCTCCACCTGAGATTGTCGAAATAAACCATCATATCTGGTTTATCACCTTTTGCAACAGGATAGATTTCCTCAGGATAGAAAACCTTTGTATCCCATTTCTCTCCGTTCTCACCTTTTATCGATCTTATCGCAGAGCTTAATTCATCCCTAAGAGATTCATACTCATGTTTCGACACCACCCCTCTTTTCTCCCTGCCTTTGAGGTTTATGAAGATCCTTGAGTAGTATCCTCCCCATGCCCATGCAACCGTTTTATCCCAGTCTATCTCCAACTGCTCGAGTTTTGTAGCTCTGAACCTTCTTTTTACCTCATCTACCCCTCCCGAATTCCTTAGTTTTAGATACCCTTCTTCAATCAACCATTGATTTATTGCAAACGCCCCTCTCATTGCCTGAATTCCATGATCTGAAACTATCGATATCGCGGTATTTTCATCGAGCAACTTTACCGTTTTCCCTATCTCTTTATCGAGGAGCTTGTAATACTCTGGTATTACGCTTTCGTACTCGCTTTTTTCATATAGGTGATGGCTTCTGTCGAAGTACTTCCAAAACGCATGGTGAATTCTATCGAGTCCGATCTCCACAAACTCGAAGTATTTCCAATTCTTTTCCTGAATCAAATACCTTACCACCTCAAATCTTTTTTTCGTCATTTCAATTATCTCCTCGAGAACCGCATCCCTGTCCTCCTTCCTGAATATCACATCGAATACATACTCACCCACCAGTTTTTCAACCTCATTTCTCAGACTTTCAGGGTAAGTGTAGTTAACCGATGAATCTGGAGTTATAAAACAACTGATGAGATTTCCTTTTATTTTCTTGGGCGGATAACTCGGTGGAACACCTACAACAACAGATTCAAAACCTCGTTCACCCAAATAATCCCATATCGTTTTCTCTTTGATTTTAAGACTGTGTGCAATCCAGACATCCTTATAGCTGTTCCCCTTTCTATGCCTAAATCCGTAAAGTCCAAGCTCACCGGGTGTTTTTCCAGTAGCCATGCACATCCATGCAGGAATCGTGATTGCGGGTATGGAACTTTCCATCCCTCCATAAATGGAGTTCTCGAGAATTTTCCTAATGTTGGGCAGGTCGTCAACAAACTCGTTGAAAAGCAATTCCGGTGGAGCGGAATCCAAGCCTATCACGAACAACTTCGTTTTTGAGTCAGAAAAGGTGATGTTTTTCATAATGTTTTCCAAACCTTCGCTCATTTTTTCAGCCATTTTACCACCATATCCCTNACTTCATCTGTTTTGCTTTTTGGAGTTAACACTCCAACTACTTCACTCTTACCACCCGCATTATAAGCCTCTCTCAGCATATCGCATAATGGAGTTAAATCATTTTTTATTGCCCTAATATATATTTGATCTTCCTCAAACCCCCTATTTACAGCTACCACCCTCTCATAACCCATGTCCCAGATAACCATTCTTGCGACCTTTGAAATTATGTTCATGCTACTCTCGAATTCCACGATAGCGAAACCATTCTGTATTTCACGGAGGTTAGATGTAGCCTCCAAAACCTCTCCACGAATCTTCTCCAGATTGTCATTCCAATGTTTGTTTTCAAGCAAGTCTCTTATATCCTCTTGGACCAGCATCTTAACAGCATTTTCAACACCTATCCTATCCATAACGATGTAGTTCGAATCTATCAACTCCACAAGTCTCAATGCGGTGTCATAGTCAATCCCCACCCTTTCCAGCAGTTCTCTTACGATACGGTTGTTGAAAGCTCTCTTTCCGATATCTCCTACCGCACCAATGGCTGTTAGATAGCTCCACACACCGTAGTGATTCGATACAACAAAAGTTGTTGATATAGCATCTTCCCCATCCAAAAACGGATTAATGTGCTCTACCTTTACCTCAGTTTCCAAATCGAGTCTTCTCTGAATATGGTGATCAATGAATGTCAGAGGTTTTTTTACCTCACTAAGGAGCTTTTCGACCTCATCCACCATGTTCAAATCGAGAACTACTATCCTCTTGGAATCTCTTGAGAGATCGTATACCCTATCGTCCAAGCTGAACTTTCCAATTTCCGGTGTGGTGTTGGTAACCTCTACATCCCTGTAACCCATTCTCTCAAAATAACTCAACATCAGACTTGCAGAACAGATTCCGTCCGCGTCCCAGTGATGGATAATTAAAATCATTTTTTAATGAGTCTGTCAAAAATGCAACTTTTTTT
>MTMT01000048.1 GCA_002010195.1 Archaeoglobus sp. JdFR-32 | reverse complement strand
CGGGATCGCTAACCCAGAACTCTCTCATGGATTACAATGTGCAAGGGGATAACATCTCTGTTGGTATTGTGGATTCCGAAGGAATAAGCGGTAACGGATCTCTGCTTTACATTAAATTCAGGGTGCTTGAGCAGGAGGTGAATCTGTCAAAAGAGCCGTTTCTGCCGGAAGGTGGAGAGTTTAAGCCCGAAATTTTACCGGTGGAGAACAGCTACGACCTGCTGATTCTGGAGGCAACCGCAGCTAAGGTGGACGAGAACGAAGTTACGGTTACAACCATAAACGGAAGCTTCAAGTTGATCAGTGAAGAAGAGGCAAACAAGGGGGATGTAAATGGAGACGGGCGGATAACGAGTGTGGATGCCTTGCTTGCATTGCAGATGTCCGTAGGAAAGCTTGAGCCGAATATGGTTGCGGATATGAATGATGACGGGAATGTGAAGCCGGATGATGCACTGAAGATACTGAAACTCTCACTTGAACAAAGTGCAAGTGGTATAATCAAGCAGATGTATAGGGTGGGAGTAGGCGGAATGACAGGAATAGGAACCTCTCAGGCTGGAAGCATGGTAAAAACAGTCGGTTAGGGGGTGTCTGAGTTGAGAACAGTTAGAGTTTTGCTGTTACTTTCTTTCCTATTAATTTCCTTAACCACAGCATCAGCACTTACTGTGAGCATCCCTGATGGTTCTGGAGCTGTTGGAGATACTACAAGCATATCGGTTAATGTGAAAGATGCGCAAAACATAGGAAGCATGGATCTGGTTATAGCTTACGATCCTGAGATTTTGAAGGTTGTTAAGGTAGAGAAAGGTGGTTTGGTAAAGGGGCTGTTTTCTTCCAATACAGAACAGACCGGGATAGTGGCGATAGGGATAGTTGACTCCAAAGGAATAAACGGAAATGGGGAGATCGCAAAGATAACCTTTGAGGTGCTGAAAGAGGGGGAGAGCCGGATTAATATTGTTGATGCTAAAGCCTACGATGTTGAAAGTCACATAGACATTAAGGTTACTGGAGAGAACGGAGTCTTCAAAGCTGAAAAGGCTGAGAAGACTGGAGAGACTGATAAAACTGAGAAAGCTCCAACACCAGCAGAGGAGAAGAAGAGCCCGGGATTCGAGGCCGGGTTTGCTGTAGTGGCCTTGGCTGTTGTTCTTATGTTAAGGAGGGGCAGGGAGAAATAAAGAAAGATTGTGGAATGTGTGGATTAACGGAGATGTAAAAGGGGTGAATAGGTTGTTAAGGAAATCAAAAATATTTCTAAAATTTTTTTTAACCACTCTCTTGTTGGTGGCTATTGCTTTCGTAATGCCAACAGCTGTTTCGGAAAAAGTTGGTGATGTTAACGGAGATGGAAACATCACGAGTGTAGATGCACTGATAACTCTGAAGATGGCTGTTGGAAAGCTCGAAGCAAATCCAATAGCAGACATCAGTGGAGATGGAAAAATTAGCTCTTTTGATGCCTTCAAAATTTTGCAAATAGCGATTGGTGTTGAGAACAGCACCTTGGATGAGATCGCCAAGATATTGAACTCCAAGGGTTTTGCGAGCCTCTTTGGAAACGAGAGAATGAACTGGGAGGTTGAAATGAAGGATGGTCGGAAGGTTTACTATGCTATAGTTGTGGAAAACGGAGAGATAAAGGAGATAAGCGAGGGCAAGTTGGACAATCCAACATTGAGGGGATACATAACTGAGGAGACGATAGAAAAGATAAAGAATTCTGAGGACTGGATTGAAACTGCAAAAAAGGCTTTAGATAGCGGAGAAATTAAGATTGAAGGTGTAGGGATTGTCAATCAGATAAAAGTAGGCGTAATGAGTTTTGCTTCCAAGATTAGCGGATTATTTGGGATTGGATAGTCTTTATCTGTTGTGTAGTAGGATAAAACAGCTTGAGACCCAGAGAGAAGTTGATGAAGGTATTTGGCTTAGTGAGTGGAGATCAACTTTTAAGATGCAATATATGTGGAGTGAAATACAGATAGGGGGAGAGACAAACATTTTGAGCATACACTCAACAAAAAAATTATATCTTTTTTATTTTATCATCTCTTATGGACGAGTTTCTCAAAGATGCAGAACCTTTCCTTGACTATTCTGACCTGAAAATTCTGAAAGCTATGAGTAGTGATGAAACAGTCTCTAAATCAATTATAAAGATATTCGAAGACCCAGAATATGCTGGAAAATACCTCTTAATGCTTAAAGAGAGGCCTAAAGCAATTTTCATCGTTGCAAAGTTATCTGAAAGAATTTCAAAGTTTTTTGAGGACAAAGAGGCGGAGCTTATACACAACCTGTTTCTAAAGGCGATCAGGATGATCAAGGACACCACCGATACAACTCTGAAACAGAGCCTGTTCATGCTCATAAAGGAGGCGATTGATAGGAGGATGAAGGAAGGTGATTATGAGGGTTCCGCATCTCTCATTTCAGAGTTCTATAATTTTGGATTTAAAAATGAATTCAAGAAGATACTTTTTATCGCATCTGAGCTTGCAGAAAAAGGGGATTTTGAGAGGGCCCTCAAGATACTGAATTCCCTCTTTCCCTCAGAGATAGTTAATGAGCTTAAAACACAGCTTCATTTCGAGTGGGGTAAAAAGCTTTTCTCCCTAAAAAACTATTCTTCAGCAGAAGTCCAGTTAAGAGAAGCAATAAAGCTCTCAAAGAATGATGAGACTACAGCTGATGCAAAGGTACTTCTCACTGAAGTGCTTGAAAGACAGAGAAAGTATGAACAGGCGTATAGGGAGTTGAGAGATATAATAGCCAGAAATCCTGTGGAGGAGATAAAAATCTCTCGAAAAATGGCTAAGCTTCTCATCAATTGGGGCGAGGACATCAAGTCGGAGGATCCAGATCAGGCTATTGATAAGCTGAACGAAGCCTATCAAATATCGCTGAGAGTGGGAGATTCTGAACTCGGAAATTTGGCATTTAAAAAAGCCAAGATAATACTCAACTCTAAAAAAGAGGTTAGCGGTTGAGATTGGTGGATATCTTTTTTTATTTTTTCTTGGAGGTGTGGTAACTTAGGAGCAGTGCTATCAGGCTCGCTATCATTGCGGTAACAACCTTCATACCGGGGATGGATGGGGGAGGCAGTTCTGTTGTGTGTGGGGTTGGTGTTTGGGTTGAGGTGGTTGTGGGTGTTTGTGTGGCTGTCACAGTGGGCTGTGCGGTTGGTGAAGCGGTTGCTGTTGGGGAAGGGGAGGGTGTAGGGGTTGGGGATGGTGTTGAAGGGGGTGTGGGTGTTGGAGTTGGAGTTGGCGTAGGTGATGGTGAAGGCGAGGGCGTTGGAGTTGGAGTTGGTGAGGGTGTAGGTGTAACTTCAATCTCGGATGCATTATAGATCTTCGTGGTTGCAGTAACAACATCAACATCGGAATGAACCCTCACTTCCGCTTTCACGAGATACTCTCCGGATGCGGAGGTTGGAACCCTCCATGTGTATCTGAACATCCCATCGTTTATGCTTATTCCGGAAGCTTGAAAGATTAGCTTTGAGCCCTTATATATCTTGAGGGTTACGAGGTTTGAGAAGTCAACATCTCTCTCCCCTTCGGAATCCGCTATGTTGGTTGTACCATTAATTCTAACCAAATCTCCTCCTTGGGTGTAATTCTCTGCGGTTAGCTTAATCCAAGGCTCCTCTGCGAGAAAGGTTATTTGCCTCAATTCATTGTTGGATGTGGCCCTGACTAAATATGTTCCTTGATCGAGTATTGTTTCGTAGATCGTCACTTCTTCCTGATCGCTTCCGGATTTGGAGAAACCAGGCCCTTCTATTAACCAATCGAACTGAGCGTCTCTCGGATATACCTTTATATTTATCTTAACTCTGTCTCCGATTGAGATTCTGTCTTGAGTCGAGATAGATATCTCAACACCCGAAGGTGAGGATGTTTTAACCTCCACATACTGCCAGTCGGAATTGTATCTGCTATCCCACAGCTTATTCGATTCCTCATCTCTGAAAATGATGTAGTACGAGCCGGGAAGCATTAGGTTCTCCGTATTTATCTCTATTGTCTGTTCTCCCGAAACAACATATGCCTTAACTATGGAGTTGTCGTAGTCATCGTATATCTGCATTATTCCGCTACCTGACGAGAGTATTGATATTGTAAAGTTGCTTCCGTAGAAAACGGAAGTTGGTGTTACATCAACGCTGTAAACAGCAAATGCTGATGTAGACATCAGGGTCGAGATTAGTATCAAAATCGAAATTGCTATGGGGCAAGCATGTACTGCAAGGTTCGTGAATCTCATAAACATAATATTATCTTTATCATATTTAAAAATATCTCAAACTCCGATACTTCATCACTCGTTCTCAAAAATTTTTAATGTAAATTGGTTGAGAACTGTTAGGTTTTATTGATATTATTGCCCATTACTAACTATGTTTTGGTAGTTGTGATGTTGAGTTTTATATCTCTCTAAATTGAAGCCTAACCATAGTATTTAATTGAAGTTAAGATCCAAGCTACTTTCTTAGTATCAGAATTGCTACCACAAGTGATATGGGTATGAGCACGAACTCAAAACCCGGTATTGATGGAGTCTCGTACTTCTCTCTCTCTTCAGGTGTCGATGTTTTAACAGGCTTTTCTGTTTCTACAGCGGATATGTTCTCCTCCAAGGCGTGGGTTGCTGTTGGGGATGGAGTTGGCGAAGGTGTTGGGGATTGTGTCGGACTTGGAGTTGGTGAAGGCGAAGGTGTTGGAGTAGGAGTAGGAGTGGGAGTAGGAGTGCTCTCCTGCGGTTGCGTCTCCTCTATCTCGAAAACTATGCTCTTATTGAACTTGCCGAATGTTGTATCTATGTGTAGCTCCAGAATATATGTGCCAAAGGCGGATTCGGGAATGGATAGGTCTATTTTTACATTGTTCTTGAAGTTGACCTCTGAGAGATGAATCTTACTGCTTTTCCAACCCTCAGGAGTGTCGAAATACACATCTGCTCCACCCTTTGAGTATGTGCTCGAGCTGAAGTACACATCGAGGGTTGAGTTTCCGGGCTTCAATCTTGTCGGAAGAACGAGAATATCGTAGAGGTAGCTTTTGGCTCCTTTTTCCTCTCCGATACTTATAACAACGATTGCATGTGTTGAGTAGATCTCAAGGCTTTCGTTTTCCATCTCATTCCCTTGTTCATCGAGGACTAAGACATAGTATTTGGATGGGTAGAGCACACCTTCGGTTTTAATTTCATAGGTGTACTGTCCACCGTTGGTTAAGGCAAAAATCACTGCTGGTTTGCCGTCCTGACCGACTATCTTCAGAACTCCATCACCTATGTATGTAAGCTTAACAAGAACACTCTCTCCGTATTCAACTTTGGTGTCCTCTACTTCGAACTCGTAAACTGTTAGGGCAGAAGCCAAGGGCATCAGCATGACTACGAGTATTAATGCTGTTGCAATCGCAATCCTCATAGCAATAATTACAATTTCGATATATTTTAATTTTTTGGTTTTGTATAATTATAAATTTTTAACAGATTGGAAAAATTTATCGCTCTAAGTTGGATTCTAAGAGGGAAATGCCTATTACTGAGAGAATAATCAATCCCGCTCCAAGGTACTGCATGAAGCTCAGACTTTCTCCGAGGATGAATACTGAGAAAATATGAGCAAACACACCCTCCATTGAGAAAATTACAGCAGTATCGGTTGACCTCGTAAACTTCTGAGCGTAATTCTGACCTATTCTTGCGAGAGTTGTTGCAAAAACAGCGGTAATCAGAAGGGAAGTCAAAACCTCGTTATTGAGGTTGAATTTTGAGGAGGGAAGAGATAATGGGGCTGAAAACACAGCCACCGCTAAAACTTGACCAAAGGCGAGGGACAGAGGATTTTTTATTTTTGAAAAGTGTGAGATGATAACTATCTCAACCGCAAAAGCTACTGCACACAGCATGATAAGAAAGTCTCCAAAATTGAAGTATCCGGAATAACCCGATAGGAGGTACAGTCCTAAGAATGTGGTAGTGATGAATAGAATCTCTTCAGTAGTGATTCTAACCTTAAAAAATAGGAAAGCAATAATCGGTGTAAAAACAACATAGGTGGATGTTATAAATCCTGCATTCGTTGCAGATGTGAACTCGATTCCAACCGTTTGAAAAGAATAACCGAGGAATACCACAACTCCAATGAGCATCCCGGTTTTCACATCCCTCACTGAGAAATTCTTATTTGTGAGGATGAACGGAAGAAATAGGACAACCGCGGTGAAGAATCTTATCGTGTTAAAAGCGAATGGGGATATGCTGTCCAACGCGATTTTTATAACGGGGAATGTAATCCCCCAGATGAGAGCTATGGATAGTAAGACCAAGTCGGCATATATCCTTTTCATTGTATCTCCCCGTTAAATGTTCTCTCCTTTGTATTTCCCTGAATACGACTTTGTTTTGGAAGTTAGTTTTATAAAAACGAGTTGGAGGATTCTTGCATTCTTTTTCACCCATATCCCATCTGGATTGTAAACCACGAGTCCAACCTCACTCCTACCTACATATCCCGCATCCCAAACAGCGGTGAGAATATTCGCTCCTGCTCTAAGGATCGTTGACCTCGGTCTTCCGATTGCCATCAAGTCCTCGCTTAGCCTGACGATTTCATTGAGATAGGCTCTATAAATACCCGGTTTGAGATACAGCCATCCGTTTTCATCGAACTCGAGCAATTCCACTTCGGGTAAGGATCTCTCGGTGTTGTCGAAATCTATTCTTCCAGCACCTTTTAGCCTACCAATCTCCCTGAGTGTAAAATCAAAGCCGTTTGGCTGGATTTGGAGAGCTAAATCCACAAAATCAGATATTAGCCTCTCGTTTTCGATTCTTTTCAGAATGTCCTTAGCATTAAGAACACTTCCCGAAGGGACATCATAGAACTCAGAATATGGTTTAATGTCAATCACTGGAGAGCCTACAAATGCATCGAGATCATCCACGATGATATGGTTTCCCTCTATTTTTTTGATTCTCACAGCAGAGAGAGCGATTCTGTTTACTCTATCCGGACTTCTCGTTGAAAACACACCTCTTAAAGGTTTTGTAGGGTCGCCTTTTGGGTGAACTTTTAACTTCTCATCACCGAGATGGAAAACATAGAGGACCCAGATGAGCATATCCTCTGACAGTCCATCCATTGCGAGCATATATTCTTCAAAAACCTCTATTTTGTCTTTATCCACCACAATTCCGATGGGTTTGATCAGGATATTGGACTCCATACTTCTTGAAGTGGGTGTTGAATATAAAAGCTTTTTATTAGGATCCTTGCAAAATTGACGATCTAATCTTTTCTTCTATATGCTTCTAAACCATCAACAAACAACCACAATAATCTGCTTAACGATGATCCGTAGGTTAAAAAGATGTATTGTGGATAATTTGGGTGGATTGTTGGCTTATCCTCTGGACTTTAAGCCGACAAAATCCGTTATAGAGGACATCTTCGAACTCGCTAAATCAATGAGCTTGAGAAGATTGNATTGCCATATGTGATCTGTTTACAAGTTCGCTGAAGTAAATCCTTTTAGGTTAGGATCATCATGGCTATAGGTTTTAGGGAGAAGGGAGCTTTGCAGAGGTTGGCTGTAGCTAATTTGGTGAGGGGTGTAAAAAGCTTTTAATTTTCTGTTATCTTTTGTAGTATCACGAAATTTTCAGCATTTTTGGTGAATGTTATGTCACCAAAACCAACAGCAATACCAACGGGCTTTGCATCCAGAGCTCCTCCTACCTCAACCTCTTGTCGATCATGTAATCGATGTAATATTTGTTGTACTTCCTGTAGCCTCCTGTTACCTTAGCTATTTTTACCGCTAAGATATGGGCACATGGTTTTCTACCCTTTAGATTGATTTGAAAATCTCTACAGGTGCAGAAGTCATCCTCAACGATGTACTCATTTTCCCCCACAACCACAAAAAAATCGAGATACTTCTTTATTCTATCCTCTTTCAGATAGATAAAGGCTTTTTCACCCCTTTTGCCGTATTTGAAAAGGAGTTTCTTGTATAGTTCGTAACTTAAACCTTTTTCTGCGGATTTGGTTATGTCTTCCGGGATCGTAAATTCCTTGTCCCTCAATCTGTTGGGAATGGGCATAAGTAAAGATATATTTTCGTTTTGGCTTCATTATTCGTCGTCCATCTCCTCCTCGATCTCTTCGGATGCATCAATCTCCTTCAGCACCATTACTGTGTTGATAGCATCTACACCGTCAAACCAGTTGAGAATTAGAAGCTCATCATCAGGCAGGTTCAATTCCGGTAACATCTCTCCTTTGAGGACTTTTGCACCCATTTTGGAGATTATTTCAAATGCAGAATCCAGATCACCTTCTTTCTCCTTTTTTATAGCCTCGTTAAGCAGAGATTCAAAATCCTTTTTGCTGAACTTTCCCTGAATATATGTCTTTGTTGATTCAAGGATGGTTCTCATGCTCTCTTTGGAGAACTGGAAGAAGTCACCCTTAAATTGGTCATCGAACTCGTACTCTCCTTCGAGAATTTTCGCCACTTTTTCTATCTCGGTTAATGCCTCTTTCTTCGTTATTTCCCTCTCTTTTATAGACCTCAAGAGGTTCATGCATGCGACAACGAAGTCCTCGATCATCTTATCGAATACATCGAAGCTCTCCGCTGATTCGAAATCAATTTTCTGTTCGTTAATCCTTTCCACCCAGTTTTTCAATCTGTCCTCGGTGTAAAATGTCACACTATCCCTCCCTCTCTTGAGTTATTAGGAGAATATTTAAATTTTTGGAGATTTTCTGTTTTGGACTCATTATTTGAATTCAGACTATGTTTTGAGCTTCATCCACAACACTACCTCGTATCCGCGGGATCACCTTAAGACATCCACGAACCATCTTAAGAAACACTTAAAGAAAAAATTAATAAAAAATTTACTTTCATCACTTCTATGATGTTTTTTACCGATTGGGAAGGACCATGGATTACAACCGACTTTGCTCTGGAGATAGCAAAACACTACTTTAACAACACAGCATTCTTCGAGAGGTTAAGCCAGTTTGATGATTATCTATACTACATCGAACGAAAAGAAGGATATAGAGCTGGGGATACGCTTAAATTACTTGCTCCGTTCATCATTGCCTTGAGAATAACATCGGAGGAGCTAAAAGACCTTGCGGAAAGAACCGCAAGATTCGTCAACTCCGCAGANGAGAGTATGAGAATCCTACGGAAAAAATATAAGGCGGTTGTTATTTCGACAAGCTACAACCAATACCTCAAAAAAACAACAGAAATGCTTGGAATAAGGATCGCTCACGGAACCGAACTGAATATCGAAAAATATGAAGGGTTGTTTAATGAATATGATGAAAGAATTGCAAGAGATTTAATCGAGAAAATTTCAAAACTACCNGAGATAAAAATAGATTTCAAGGAGAGAAAGACTCAGTCTGTTGGTTCAGTGAAATTCTTGGAAAANCTTTTCTTTGGTGAGAGCAGAAATGAGTTCGAAAGGAAGATAAGAGAGGTGATGGAGGATATAGAGGTTGTGGGTGGCATAAAAAAACTTGAGATTCTGAGATCCTACAGAACGGATAGGGTAATTGCGATCGGTGACAGCATATCTGATTTTGAGATGCTAAGTTATGCTAAGGAGAAGGGGATTGCAGTCTCGTTCAACGGAAACGAGTACTCACTGAAAAACTCCGATCTTGCAATAATAAGCGACTCCACTTTTTCCGAGGCGGGGATAATCGATGCATACCTCAGCCATGGTATTGAGGGGGTTGAAGAATTTGTACATCACCACAGCAGGGGTGATATAGAAGGCATGAAGGAGTTGGTGGAGGAGGATATTGTGGAGGGAATAGTTAAATCCAATACGGAGTATATCTGGGTTAGCGAGTTGAACTTGGATCATGTGATTGAGATGTCCAAGGAAATGAGGTGGAAGGTGAGAGGTGAAGCTGGAAAACTCGGTTGAAGGCTGGGGAGGGTTGATATGTTTGATGCGGTAGGTTTCGGAGCTTTAAACCTCGATAAGATATTTATGGTTGATAAAATACCTAAGAAAGATGAGGAGGGTTTTGTAAGAAAAATAGAACTGCATCCCGGAGGTAGCTCCGCAAATACGATTGTAGGTTTGTCAAAATTAGGAATGAGGACATCGTTCATAGGAAAAACTGGAAATGATGGTGATGGGAGAGTTCTAATCGAAGATTTTAGAAGGCAGGGAGTAGATACTTCCTTCATAATAATGGGGGATGGAAGAAGTGGTAATGCAATGATTTTCGTAGATGATGAGGGAAATAGAGCAATATTGGTGGATCCGGGGGTTAACGATACTATCGAGTTCAACGAGATAAACCCTGAGGTTTTCGAAAAGGCAAAACTTATACACCTCACATCGTTCATCTGCAAAAACGGCATCCAATCATTTGAGAGCCAAAAAATGGCAGTTGAGATCGCGAAAGAGAAGGGAATTTACATCACATTTGATCCGGGGCTGATATACATCGAGAGAGGTTTGAAGGAGCTGGAAACGATGATCAGAGGTACAACAATTTTTCTTCCGAACCGAAAGGAGCTGGAGCTTCTAATGAATATGGATTATGTTGACGCAAGCAGAGAGTTAATCTCAATGGGATGCAAAATTGTTGCGGTGAAAATGGGAGCTGAGGGGTGCTATGTCACCAACGGCAAGGAGGAAGTCACGGTCAAGCCTTTTACGGTTGAGGTCGTGGATACAACTGGTGCTGGAGATGCGTTTAATGCTGGGTTCATCTACGGGTTCCTTAAGGGATACTCCTTGGGGAAGTGTGGCAGAATAGGGAACTTTGTTGCATCAAGGAACATACAAAAAGTTGGAGCAAGAGCGGGATTGCCATCGAAGGATGAGTTTGCGGATGCCGGAATCGAGTAGTTTTCGCAGGTGATTTCTCTGTCAATTCTAAAAACTTTTTTATTCTTTCAACCTTACGAACAATAAGCTTTACGAACCACTACACGGAACAGCATCTATTGACTTACAAAAATGATTCAAGAGAAGTTTGATGTTGCTTTTTAAGGTACTTTTTCCACATCCATTTAGGAGTTTTAATTCTCAAGCTTGCTTTTGAGATTGCAGAGCTTATAGAATCGAATTTTTCGGGATCTCTTCTCATAGCTCTTCTAACACCTTCCTCTACAACCCACACACCAAGAGGAGAGTAGTAGTCNGGTGTTATCTCTCTTAAAACAATTACACCACCTTTTCTTTTACTCTTTGCCAAATACTCCAAAACTGGGAGCCTTCCTGCATAATATCCACCGGAAAGACTCGAATAATCTTTTTTGGGCATTATGCCTTCTGAGTCATATCCGATCCAAGTTCTATGCGGACTCCAGAAGCTCTCCTTTATCCAAATCTCAATCATCTCAAAGTTGAACTCGGATGGATAGAGTATAACCTCGAAGTGATTTCCGAAGTGCTCGTAGCTGAAAAGAAGAACCTCATCAACCTCAGGATGAATGCTTATCTCCCTTTTCAGAGACTCTCCAAGCATATCGTGAACCGCTGTAATGCTCCATCTCGTTGGAACGAGCTTTCTGTTCTTTTGAATTCCGATCATGCCTATGGAGAATATTTTCTGGATATAGTATGTATTGAATCCATGGTCAAATAGTGTTCTCACCGCGGTAGATGAAGGAACATCGTCGTAGTAGATTTTCTCAACCTTTAATGGTATTTTTGGGTTATCTGATATCTCAACTTTGTTAGTTCTGGCAGATATACCGATTGGCTGGATTATGTCGTCGAATACGGGTTTTTTGAGAACCTTATCTACATTTAGATCGAGATTAACCGGCTTGGTGCTTGCGGTGGCGGTTTGGAGGTTCTGCAGGAATCTGTCAGGTTCCACGGCGGAGTTCACCTTCGCTTTTCTCATGCCTCTCAGCATAGACATTCTGAAGGAGATTACATCCTCGATACTTCCCTCCCACAACCAAGGGGAATCTGACAGTTCCGGGGTGTTTACATTTAGGGTCACTAAGGGTCCGATAAAGACGGAGGGGTACCCAACCCTCCCTACGAATACGGATGGAGGAGTTGGTTTCTCAATATCTCCTTCTGGGATCTCCATTAATCTTATAAAGCTGAATTTAACAAGTAGTGGGCATTTTTTTCTACCACAAAGGAGATTTCCTTTACACACTGCACAGTTCACAGCCATAATATGTTAGGCTTAATAAAAGAAATTTGCGAGAGGTGTGAAAGTGTTGAAAGTTCAAAATGTATCGATCTCTCCGTTTACAACCATCTCTGTAATCTTGGTTACCTCCGAGAGCCACTCCTCTGCGACAAATCTTATCTTCCCTTCAATCTTTTCGAGATCCACACCCCTCTCTGTAATCACCTGTACGCTCAGGGCATACGGCTCATCGATAGGCTTACCTATTTGCGAGAGTATCTTTATGTATACCTCTCTCACACCTTCCACAGCACTGACAATGTCTCTGGCTATCTGATTTGCGAGGATGTTATAAATCTTACCAACATGGTTTATCGGGTTTTTACCACTTGTGGCCTCCATGCTCATGGGTCTTCCCGGTGTTATTAGTCCGTTAGCTCTGTTACCTCTTCCAACATTGCCATCATCACCGTTCTCTGCTGATGTACCTGTTACTGTGAGGTAAACGACCTTGCTGTCGTAGTCATCCGCGGTGTTGATTGAGATGTTAACCTTCCTCTCAGTATATTCACTGACTATTTCTCCTACGAATTCCCTTAATTCATCTTTCAGAGAGATATAATCCCTTATGGAGTCAAGGTACTTTCCTACAAATGCACAGGCGATTGTTAAGTTTATCTCATCTTTCTCCCTCAGACCCATAACTTTTACATCCTCTCCTATCGCTGGGTTCTTTTTTCTGAACTCATTGTAGATCCTCCTCTCGACATTATAGACAATTTTCTCAGTCTCGCTGAGGGGTGCAAAACCTATGCCGAAGGATGTATCATTCGAGTGCGGAACTTCTCTGCTTCTTTTGAATACTTCTTTCAAGTCTGTGCTTCCTTCACCGAGTCGAACATCAAACACGATATCTGTCTCGGGATCGAGGTTTTGCATCGCTTTCCTAACATACTCTTTGGCAGCCTTCAGAGCTATCTTGTCAGTAGGGATATATGTTCCGTTAAAGGATTTTGTCGCTCTACCAACGAGGAGGCAGTAGATGGGTTCTATAACCTCTCCCCCTCCAAACTCCGGGTTAGCCCTTCCTGCAACGATCTGGGTTTCATCTGTGTTGTGATGTAAAATGTATCCGAATTTTTTCAGGTATTCTCTGCTTAATGCTCTGCTCATAGCTTCAGCTATTCCATCCGCAAGGCTATCCGGATGACCTATACCTTTCCTTTCCACGATCTCAATTTGCTGATCTTCGATAGGAGTATGAACTATCTCCTCGATGAAGATATTTCTCTGCATGATTACCACCCTCAGAAAGTCAATATCAAGAATATAAATATTTCCCCATTGCTTTATTACTACTAGTAATAATCAAAAGGACATGGAGCCTACTAGGAATTTGTTTATTAATTTTGCCATTTAGAGATTGGAAAAAATCAGCACGAAATATCTCTTGCGTTGTAACTCAATCACTCATCAGAATTTTCGGTTTTGGTTATTTTTTCCAGCCTTCTCTCAACCTCTTCGAGAGTTATTTCCTCAACTACTTCATATTTGCCACTGCTTATCCACATCATCTGCTCTTTTGTGGGTTTAGTTGCTAAGAACTTTGCTCCAGTTCTCTCATCTTCAAGAAGAATTACTGTCTCGCTTCCATCGGGAAATCTGATTCTTTTCATAAAAGTAAGATGTGATCGTGATTTAAATACCTTTAGGTTCGGATTGGTTGTGACGAGAGACTCTTTATTACCTCTTTCTTACTCCAGTTTGGAGTTTATTCATGTTCAAGATCCACTCCCAGTGTTTTATCGCTCATTAATAAAACCGAGTGGAAAAATGTTAGCTAATCCAGATCGAAAAAGAGCGTGCGGTAGAAGTAGTATGGGTGATACTGCCATATCCAGTGAGGCACATTCCTTCTATAATCGAGTTCCATCGTTACCTTAACCTGTCCGCTTTTCAGCACTTCTCTAAGTCTAATCTTTATATTCTCGTCAAGCTCATCAAGCGTTCTGCCAGTAATAGTCAGCTCATCGTTCTCTGCGATCCACTCTCTACCGTTGTGGTAGACATCAAAACTCACGGTTCTCATCAGAATCACTTTAAACCACTCTCTTTTTTTACTACCAATTCGCCAAATAAAAACAAAAAAATAAAAGTTTTAAGTTTATGGGGCAGTTGGAGGCATCATTCCCATGTGGAAGAGCCACGCGATTAGCCAGCCTATGGGTATTATGATTATTGCGAGGATGAATGCATAGGCTGCTGTGAGTCTTCCGAGTCCTTCCTGCTTGAGCGCTCTGAAATCAGTCACTATGCCGATACTTGTGAATGTTAGAACGAAGAAGAACTTTCGAAGCGACCCTTCCACAGGTTTAATTCCAGTTGTCAACGCTTTGTAAGCTGCAGCGGTATCAGGGAACAAGTTCAGACCAATGAACAGTATAAGCCCCATTGCTAGGAAGTAACCCAGAACGAACTTTGGAAATCTCCACCAGATCTCCATTTTCTGAACTCTTTCGCCCGGTCTTCTCTCAACCCTGTAGACCCATATTGTAGCAAGAACGAAAGCCCATACACCGATGAACATGTCAATCCAGATTTTTGTGTTAACAGCAGACATCAGAATCCAACCCTCTTCCCAGTTCTGTCCAAGCTCTATTGCAGCTCTTGATCTCATGAGTTCATCGAGTATGGCTCCCGCAGCTGCATCTGCACCGTCAGTCTTAACGGTCAGACCAAGGCTCGCTCCCGCAGCGATTGGCTCGTTCATCCAGAATGCTGCGAGTATTCCCGGCAGAACTATCAGCTCTATAACTGCGAACACGACGATGAGTGCCGATATCATGACGGGTACGATTGGTCTCGCCCTAATCGCTCCCGCAGTTGCGATAGCTGCTGAGACACCACAGATTGAGATTCCTGAAGCGAGGCACGCTGCCCACTCTCTTGAGAGCTTGAAGAGTTTTCTGCCAGCCAAGAATGCGAGAGGCCAGAAGAGCAGATATGCTGCAATAGTTGCGCTGGCTCCTGCTGTTAGCAGATGTACCGCGTAACCCATAGATTTTATCGCGAGATAACCGAGTTTTGCACCGAGCATAACGATAGCAACTTTGATGAACCACTCCGGTCTTGCACCGAGCTTTACGAACTCTCTGAATCCTTTTGGAGCGAAGTTACCTATGATTAAACCTATGATCAGTGCCATGATGTAGAACGCTCCACCGAGAGACAAGCTCCAGTCGATGCCGTATTTAGCCCTGTCGAGTTCTGTTGCAGCGATATATGCGTTTTCACCTATGATGTAGGCGAATACCGAGAGCCAGAAGACAATTGTGAAAGCCCCGAAGTACTTTTTGATGTCCCACTTCATGAAGTATGCTCCAACCGATGTTGTTAGTAGCAGTATTACATAGCTTGCTATCAGTGAGGCGATTGGACTCATCAGATCTTTGTGGGACGCTCTGAAGGCTTTCTCTATCGCTACCCACTTTCCGAATTTTATAATCCATCCTACAAGATCTACTCCGCTTAGCGATGTGATTATTCCGAGCACGACAAAGAATGTTCCAAGCCAGAAAGCCCACCAGTCCTCTGTGGAGAACATTCCAGTATACCATCTTCTCTCTTCTGCCATCATAATCACCCCTTATAATGTACGAGAATCGTAGAGTATATGATAGCCCACAGAATTATCATCAGTACAATTCCTATTGCGATGGAGTACTTCGTTAGAAAACCATCTATGTTTGGATCCCATGGCTCTACCGCTATAAGTGGTCTCTCGTACCCGCACGATGTGCATCGAAGTATGTCCTCGTCCTCCATTCTTACTACTTCCATTTGCGACCCGCAACTGGGACACATCTCCTCTGCCATACTTCCACCTCTTACTTTTATTCTACCTTCTCCTACACCACCTACTATCCTCTACCTCACCAAATCCTACCTACCTCTTCTCCGATTCCCGTTTACGAATCTCAAAACCTAATTCTGGTTTTTTGATTTATTTTAGAATATCGTCAAAAAAAGTGTCAGATACTGTCAGAAAAGTTTTAAACATTTTATCATTATGTTTATGAATTAGACAACTGTGTCAAACTCAAAGTATATTCATTCTGCTAAGTAATTACCTCACTTTTTCTGATCTTGTGGATGAAGTAATCTCGTCCCTTGTCCGTAAGCTCGAGGTACTTGACCCTACCACTCTTCTCTACTTTTAGGAATCCCCTCGATACAAGCTGATTAATCCTCTTTTTCGCAGTATTTCTGGCTATTCCGAACTTCTCCATTATCTCCTTCATTGAGGGCTTATTCCCGACTCTATTCTCCATATAAACATATCTCGCAAGTTCGAAGATCTCAAATGGAAGATCGGAGTACACTCTCTCGATAACCTCGCATTCCTTCCTTAATAGCTTCATCTCATTTTCTGAGATGAGAGATGGGTCTATATTCAGTATAACCACTCCTTTGTTGAAAATGTAGAAGATATCCCGTATCTCCTGTACGAACTCGAGAACGGACTGAAAACCGTTCTTAACTAAGAGGTAATCGAGATCTATCATGACCACATTGTTCCAGCCGGGAAGCTTTAGGATCACTTTTTTCAGCATTTCTGGATCCGGGTAAACTCCTCCTCTCATCTCTCTTTCCGTTAGATAGTAAACCCTTGCATCACAGTTTATTTTCTCTGCATTCTCCCTTGAGAATACAAATCCGGAGAAACCACATCTCACAAGGTCGGAAACAACTTCTTCGCAGAGGTCGGGCGAATTTTCGACCAGATATACCTTGCCCTTCTCAATGTTGTATCGGGAGATCTCCCTAATCATCTCCCTCTCAGCCTTTAGCCTTGAGGATATATCTCTCGCTATAAACGAGATTCTTGAAATTCCGCTTTTACCGTAAACGGGGATTGCAGTAATTTCAACAAAAACTATCTCTCCATCCTTATTTTTTCTTCTTGTTTCATAGGTTACGCTTTCCCCCTCTAAAACCTTCTGTTTTATGAGGTTTAGCTCTTCGAACAACTCATCCGGAACGATTAAATTGGCGGACTCTCCAATGACCTCTTCTTTTTTCCATCCAAATAGCTTTTCTGCGGTTTTGTTCCAACTTGTAATCCTGTTCGAAAGGTCTATTGAGTAGATAGCATCGTTCGAGTTTTCAACGATATTTGCCAGATACTCAAGCTCCTCCTTTGACTGAATGAGCTCCTCGGTCTTTCTTTCGAGTTCGGAATAAGCAAGCTTTAGTGCCTCCTCCGCTCTTTTTCTCTCTGTTATGTCTCTCATTATCGCAACGAAACCAACGATCTCTCCTTCTGAGTCGTATATGGATGTAAGGGTTTGATCCACAACCACGATCTTGCCGTCCTTCGATATTCTTACTGCCTCTATATCTCTGACGAAACCTTCTTCAATAGCTTTTTTGAAGTTTTGAGCGCAAATCAGCTCTCTTTCGGGAGGTATCAGCACGGATAAAGGTTTCCCGATCATCTCCTGTGCTTTATACCCGAACATCAGTTCTGCTCCCTTATTCCACGACACTATTCTCGTATCGAGATCGAGGGATACTATGCCGTCTATCGTATGCTCAAGAATGCTGGCGAGATAGCCCAATTCTTTCTCCGCCTTTTTTCTAAGGGTTATGTCTCTTGCGACACATCTGTATCCTTTGAAGACTCCGTTTTCATCGTAGAACGGTCTTCCACTGATCTCAATGAATTTCTCGTTCTCAGATAGATATATGTCAAGTCCGCTGAAGATATCTCTCTTTCTCAGAATGTCCTTCAGGATTAAGGTCTCCTCCTCTCCAAAAACATCGAAAGGGGACTTTCCGATTAGCTCTTCTGGGAACTTTCCGGTTATTTCGATGGATCTATTGCTTGAATAAGTTATCTCAAAGTTCTCATTTAGTTCAAAAACCCAATCATTAATGTCCTCCACTAATGCTCTGTACTTCTCCTCATTTTTTCGGATCAGATCTCTTTGCGTCTTTATTTCATAAGCCATTTTATTAAACGAATCTGCAAGGGATTCAAGCTCGTCTCCGGATCTTATCTCAACATATGCCTCTTCGCCGTGAATTAGCTTGTCAAATCCGGTCTTCAACCTCTCGATTGGCTCAACTATACTTCCCGCAGCAAAAAGAGAGGTACCGAATATGATTATCGCTATGTAAATCAGAAGCTCGAGATAGAATGTTCTAGGGTGGTAGAATGTAGCGATATACAGAAACAGAGACAGCAAGGAGAAGAACAGAGAGATAGTGACTATCTTTAGGAACATCGGGAATTTGTACTTCTTTCTTATTTCAAACGGATTTACAGATTGTAGGATTTCTTTCTTTCCCATTGAACACCACCTCGCTCAATTACAGCGAATTATAACAATACCAACACAATCAACAACACCAGTACGGAGAAGGTCCAGCCTGAATAAACAACTATCAGCGGGGATAGTCGGACATTCTGAATATCCGATAGATTCACGGAGAACCCTATGGAGGATAGTGTTATTGAGAAAGCTATTGTTGATAGTGGCTGTAGGGTTTTTATCAGAGCGAGAGGAAGAAGGTTTTCCGAGAGAAAGGCAAGCAGGATGAATCCGACAACATACCACGGTACATAAAACCTCTGTTGAGAGTAAAAAAATGAGATTATCAACGCGACTACCGCTATCATAGCAATTCTTATAGCCTTTACACCGAGAGCAAGAGTCTCAATATTCTCTCCGAGCTGTTTGGAAGCGATTTTCACCAGACCGGTTTGTTGGAGTGTTGCACCGCTCAAAAGAGCGTACTTTATATCGGACAAATTTAAGAGATAGTACAGGGATGGGTAAATCACCGCTCCCGTTAAACCCACAACGGTTATCACAATGATTGATGCGGAGAACTCTTCTTTTCTGGGGTTAATTATCGATGAGATTATGGCTATCGCACTTGCACCGCATATTGCGTTCCCGCATGCCAAAAGAGCGGTGAATTTTCCTCCCAAGTGTAGGTATCTACAGAGCAGAAAAACGGTAATTCCGAGAAGAATCGTGGAAAATAACGCGAGAGCTATGAATACGGGTGGAATGTGAATTCCTTTTGGAAAAACAACATTGGCTCCGTAGAGAACTATCCCTATGGGGAGCGTTATCGACAGAGCTTTTTGAGATATTATNTCCTTTTTCTCACTTCTGTATAGNGATCCAACAATTATGCCGAAGAAAAGTGCCAAGAACAACGCATCGAAAGCGGGGTCAATCGTGCTGATAAAATATGCCAATAAACCTGACAAGATTATTATCAAGACCGCGGTGTAGCTGTCCTTAATTTCCTCTGCAGATGCTATCACGGTATTTTTCAAACCTTTCAAACTTCTCTCCATCAACACTATAATTAAAATACAGATATTTTTAATTTTTGACAGTTTTTTTGACAATTTTTTGCGGGTGAACATATTCCTGAATACCCTCTGAAATACAACCTGATGCTGTTTTGGTTAGGTGTGGTTTGAGTGATGCGGTTGGGTTTGAGCGGTTAGAAGAGAGTCAAGTGTGAAAAAAGGCGTGTGAAAAAAGTAAAAAAGTTAAAAAAGAAAAGATAAAAAGATGTAAAGCTGGGGTAAGAGATAAAAGATTCGAATTAAACAGGGTGATAGAATGCTGGAAAACAACTTTCTAAATACTGAAGAGGAGATTAAGCTTAGAGAGGAGGTCAAGGAGTTCGTTGGTGCTGTGGATCCAGAACTGCTTAGAAAGATGGATGCGAATGAGGTTGACTACCCGTATGAGTTCCTTCATGAGGCTGGTAGGAGAAACTTGCTCGGATTGAGATTTCCAAAAGAGTACGGTGGGAGAGGTCTCACATGGACTGCAGAGACTGTTGCAATGGAGGAGATAGGAGTTCTTGGAATGGGTTTGGGTTGCAGTTACGCCATGGTTTCCATCGTTGGCGAAGCCATTTATAGATTCGGTGACGAGTGGCATAAGGANGAGTTCTTAAAACCGATCATTAAAGGAAAAAAACTCTCTGCGGAGGGATTAACAGAGCCAAGAGGAGGTAGTGACTTTTTTGGTACAACAACGAAGGCTGAGAAAAAGGGAAACAAGTGGGTTCTGAACGGGATGAAAAGGTTCATCGCTGGTGGTAAAACCGCGGATTTCTATTTGATCTATGCACGAACAGACTTTAACGCTCCCGGACACAAGGCACTAACTGCATTCTTGGTTGAAAGGGAGATGGGGGTGGAGGTAGAAGAGGTTTACAATCTNCTCGGCTTTAGAGGGATGGGCACTGCGAGGATAGTGTTTAAGGATTTGGAAGTTCCAGATGAATACAGGATCGGAGAAGTTAACGGTGCAAGAGCGATCTTCAACAGGATGATGGTTCCTGAAAGGTTAACTTCTGCAGCAGGTGCAATAGGAACCGCGAGAGCTGCTTTAGAGATAGCAATAAAGTACTCTACGAAAAGAAAAGCTTTCGGGACGCAAATTCGAAACTTTCAGGGGGTAAATTTCAAGGTGGCGGAATGTATAGCAAAACTTGATTCGGCAAGAGCTCTCGTTTATACCGCAGCTAAGGCGGCAGATGAGAGTGACAGAGGTAATGTTGATCCAAGAAGGCTTGTAAGTGAAGCAAAATACATTGCAACGGAATTTGGATGGGAGGTTGTAAACGAGGCAATGCAGATAATGGGTGGCATCGGGTACACGCAGGTATATCCAATCGAGAGGATGTTGAGAGATATGAGGTTAGCTCCTATCTGGACGGGAAGTAACGAGATAATGAAGATGCTCATTCAACACGAGACCTACAAAATGATGGGGGCAGTATCAAGGGACAGAGACTACGAGAAAGATGCCATGGATTGGTATAAAACTGCGGAGAAGGTTTTTGAGTAGATTTTAACCCCTATTTTTTAGTCGATAGCAACATTGTTGTTGGTATAGTTCTGCCNTTTGAGGTAGTGGAATTTCTTGCAAACATCTCCAAAGTTTTGGCTGAGGTAAGAGTCCCTATATTCGTGATTTCTGCCTATTCAACAGATCACATATTTGTAAGAGATAGAGATTTGGTAAAAGCCAAGGAAAAGCTTGAATCCCTCGGATGCACCGTTGAGAAGGGTAAAGCTATGNTGGTTATGTGGAATGAGATCTGACACTGATCCTGTTCGCCATTTTTGTGGCTTTTCTACCCTCTTTCATCTTTCGTAGGTGCTCCTCACCGCTCAGGAAAAACACGATAACGATAAGCCCCAATATTGGGAGTACTATCGCGGTGTTGAAAACTCTGTGGAGGGTTTCAACGAAAGCATTGACGAAGTAGTAGATTGAGGGATTTCCATTTATTGCGAGAATTTTCAGTAACATCATTTTGCCCGGATCTGGAAGCTGGTTTCCGTATCCGGGGATTAGATCGTTCATGTTCTGAGTAACCAACACTCCACCGATGGCAACACCCATAGCCTGAGCCAAGGAGTTCATGGTTCTCATCACACCATTTGCAACACCCGCCTTCTGGGGTGGCACAGAAGACATGATCACATTCATCGCAGGCGACATAACCAAGCCCATACCCATCCCGAGCAAAGCAAGTCCGGGAGCCATCTCCCAGTAGGTTATGCTCTCATCTATTTGTGCTAGGTAAATTAGCCCGCCTATGAAGAAGATCGGTCCGATACTCATGGTATATTTCGGATTCATTCTATCGCTTAACATCCCTGCAAAGGGTGCAGCAATCGTGTTCATAATCGGGATGGGCAATATCCAGTATCCNGCTTGCTCGGCGGTAAGACCCTTTATTCCCTGAAGGAAGAATGGTAGGAGGAATAAGGAAAGCGACAGCCCCAGGAATATCAAAACAACGCTGAAAATTCCGGCGGAGAAGTTCCTAATCCTGAATAGATTCAGATCTAACAGCGGGTATTCGCATGTTAGCTCCCTCAAAACGAATGTTAGTAGATATGGTGTTGCGATGATGAAGCATGCGAGTGTTTTGTCGGAGTCCCATCCCCAATCCTGCCCGTTTATGATTCCGAGCGTTAGGGAGCCGAGTCCAATTGTTAATAGGATTAAGCCCATAAAGTCAATTTTTTCCTTAACTTTGGGTGGCATCTTCGGTAAAAGGGTCAAACCCAAACTAACTCCGGCAATTCCCACCGGGATGTTGATGTAGAACACCCAGTGCCAGCTAAGGTGTGTTGTGAGCCATCCTCCGAGGATAGGTCCTATGCTGAAAGCTGAAGCAATCATTATTGCGTTTATGCCCATTACTGTACCTCTTTTCCCCGGAGGGAACAGTTCAACCATTATTGCAAGGGTGTTACTACTTATTATCGCACCACCTATCGCCTGAATAGCTCTGAAGGCGATTAGTGAGTAGACGTCCCATGATTCCGCACAGAGGTAACTGCTGATCGTGAATAACGCCATACCAAACGCGAAGTATTTATCTCTCTCCACCATATCTCCGATTTTGCCTGCGAGTATTAGAAGAACCACGAGTGTTAGTGTGTAGGAGTTTAGTATCCACTGCACATCAGAAGCTTTGGCATTGAAATCCTCGGAAATCGAAGGTAGAGCTATATTTAGGATTGAAACATCAATCAGAACCATGAAAAGTCCTATCGAGAGTGGGATTATACCAAGCCAATTCTTTCGCTCCACACCTTTCAGTTAGATATGTATCAATAAAAAATTATCTGAATCCGCTTTTATCTCTGTTCGTTGTTCGTTGTTAAACACCAATTACAGTTTTAATCACTCTATCTGAAAATAAAAAAATTAATATCTGAGAAAACGAATTTACTTTATCACCGGGGGGTGTTTATGTGGTAGAGGGACCAACTGGACTATTTGAAATTAGTGAACCTGACTTTGAACACATCGTGAAGTGCGTGCTAAAGCTCACGATCTCAGAGCTTGANGTGTACCTCACATTAATTGAGAATCCCGGTGTTGGAGTTGATGAGCTATCCGAAATAATGAAAAAAGACAGAAGCGGGGTTTATAGAAGCCTCCAAACCCTTCTTGAGAAGGGCCTCGTTAAAAGAGAGTATAGGATTCTGAAACATGGTGGGTACAAATACATTTACAATCCCATCGATATAGATGTCCTAAAATCAATTTTAAAGGAAGAGCTAGATAAGTGGTTCAGAAAACTGAATGAAGTTGTGGATAAGTTTGGGTTAGAGGAGATAAAGAGTTTGAAATCCGAAACTTGATGGCTCTCGGCATATGTTTTGTCTCGAATTGTTTGGGTTGTCTTGAGGTGGTTATGGGTAGTTGATATGTTTGTGGGAGCTTTGCAGACCAGTTTGCGGTCAACTCAATTACTTCTGTAGCCTGATACCCCTACAAAATCACTCAATCGTAATAAAAAATCATTTATTTCGGGGAATGCAAGGTTCAACTATGAAAGCTGTCTGGAAAGGAGCAATCTCCTTTGGTATGGTAAATATACCGGTGAAACTCTACACACCCACAGTTTCATCCAAGATAGAGTTTCACATGCTTCATTCTGAAGATGGAGGAAGAATTAGATACAAGAGGGTGTGTGAGAAATGTGGAAAGGAGCTCTCAAGGGATGAGATTGTAAAGGGGTATGAAATCTCCAAAAACGAGTATGTTATTCTGACAGATGATGATCTCTTGAAAATACCTCTGAGGACTCTGAGGCACATAGATATAAGGCAGTTCTTCTCACCTTCGGAGCTTGGCATAGTCTTTTACAATGGATTTTACTTGATCTCTCCTGACAAGGGTGGTGAGAAAGCATACCATCTTCTGAAAAAAGCGATGGAGGATCTGGATTTGATGGGTATAGGTAAAATCACCATGAGGAATAGAGAGTATTTGGTCGCGGTGAAGCCATACGAAAACGGGTTAATTCTGATTCAACTTCACTTTCTCGAGGACATGCGGAATCTCTCGGAAGTACCGGGCTGGAATGAGGTTGTGGAAATAACCGATGAAGAACTCGAGCTTGCGAAAAAGCTTTTAAATGCGATGAAAAGACCGCTTAGACTTGAAGAGTTCAGGGATGATTACAGAAACGCTCTGATGGAGTTGATTAGTGCGAGAATCGAGGGTAGAGAAGTGAAAGTTGAGGAGGAGATTACCGCGAGCANATCATTACTTGATGCTTTGAAGGCAAGTCTCGAGGTTGTTGGGGAGAGCTAAGCACATTGTGGTGAATTTTTAATGAGTGAGAAGCTAAACTGGTTTGATACCAAGATCTCTCCCATGCTCTCGGTTAGAGGAGAGGCATTTGATAGTGCCAGCCACATTTATGAAGTAAAGTGGGATGGGACGAGATGCATAGCTTTCATAGACAACAGAAACAATCAGATGAAGCTTCAGAATAGAAGATTCTACGACATTTCTTACAGATACCCGGATTTGAAGATACTCTCTTTTGCGGAAGAAGTAGTTCTCGATGGAGAGATTGTTGTTTTAATCGATGGAAAGCCGGANTTTAAGTTATTACAAAAAAGAGAGCAAGTGGACAACATAAATAAAATCAGGATTCTCTCAAAAGTTTATCCTGCAACTTATGTTGTTTTTGATGTTCTGTATGTGGATGGAGACTGGCTGTTTGATTTGCCCCTAATTGAGAGGAAAAGCATCCTCAAAAACCTCGACCTATCTGGAACAGTTTTAATCTCGGATTATGTTAGAGGGAGAGGAAAAAGATTCTACCGGGAGGTTGTTGAACTTGGTTTTGAGGGAGTGGTTGCCAAGAGAGAGGACAGCCCGTATGTCCAGAGAAGAAGCAGGTATTGGGTTAAGATAAAAAAGAGAAACAGTATGGATTGCATAATTCTCGGATACATGCATGGGTCGGGTTTGAGAGGGGATTTATTCGGCAGTCTAATTCTAGGATTGTATGAAAGGGACCTCTCCAGACTTAGGTATGTTGGGAAGGTTGGAACGGGGTTCGATAGGGGTTTTATGGAGTGGTTTGTTAGCTCTTCAGAGAAAATCAAGGTTGAAAGGAGTTACTTCAATGTGGACTTCGGGAGGGAGGTTACATGGATCAAGCCGTATTTCGTCTGCGAGGTAGAGTTCCTCGAACTTTCAGAGGATGGAAGGATGAGGGCGCCCGTGTTCAGAAAGATGAGGCTTGATAAGGATCCAAAGGAGTGCACGGTTGAGCAGTTAGATCGCTTGACTTAACTACTTAGTATCGGGAAAATTTCTGTTTTTGTGGTGGGTTTGCTTGCGTAGGCTCTATAGATGAGAGTAAATGCAATTAAAAGATACAAAAAGTGAGCAATCATCCGTCCAACCTCAGCTTTAACAGTGTACCCGAACATAACTGCAAGAAAGGAACCGATTATGTTTTTGTGGTGNAGTAAGGAGTCTCTATTGATACTCAACTCGAACGCGGTTACATGGAGAGGACTGTTAAAGCCAAGTTTCTCGGAGTATTCAAGCAATTCGTGAACGCCGTATCCCACTAACCCTCCCGCTATGAGAACAAGTAGAATGCTTGAGTAGAGGAAAAAACGCCTCAACTTTACTTTTGAAATGGAGTTTGAGATTNAAAGGGAGAACAGAATTGCGAAACTCAAGCCTGCTATGCTACCAATCGCTGTGGAGAAACCGCCCGCAATTGCAAAAGGTATGAGGAATAGTATGGTTTCTATGACNTCTCTTACTACAAAGAAAAAAGCGGTACCCAAGATAGCCAAAGATGTCCTTTTGGAATCCACTCTTCTCATTATCTCGGCTTTTAGTGATGATCCTTTTAAGCCCATCCAGTAGATCATCGAGGTGAGGATAACTACGGCGATAAGTGCGGAAACACCCTCAAAAAGCTCTTTGTTTTCAAATCCATTGTAAAACTCCAGCACTATTACCGAGACAGTCAACCCGATGATCAATGCGAGAATAACCCCGTAGTAAGCGTTTTTTATTAACTCACCTCTTCCAGTTTTTTTGAGGTATGCAGTCAGTATTGATAGGAGGAGTATCGCCTCAAAACTCTCTCGGAATGTTATCACCATCTGCCCGATCATACTTAACACTGTTATCTTCGATGATTTAAATTTTTCGGTAAGCCTAAATTTTTATCACATCGTTTAGTTAATTACATAAGCAGTGGAGGATAAAACTAAATATGGGGTTGGTTATTGGAGAAGAATTCAAACCTGCAAACAATTTAGGGNGCTGTACTACATTTATCTGCTAATTGGTGTGGTTTTTTTTGATTCTCCCGTGGTACATTCCATTGCTGATGTTCGCACCATTTGAGGCTGTTGTTGTAATTTCAGTATCGATTCTAATCATCTTGTTTTTTATAGCATATTGGATTCCGAAGTACTATGGTACGATAGTTTACAAGCTCACCGAAGATGAAATTGTATGGGTGAGGGGTGTTTGGTTTAAAAACACCGGAATTGTGCCGTATAACAGGATCACGAACATTGATATAAGTCAGGGGCCGATTTCAAGGAGACTCAGAATAGCTTCTCCTAAAATTCAGACCGCAGGCTACTCTGCTCAGCAGTCTCGTGCCGAAATAAAAATAGATGGTATAGTTCGGTTTGAGGAGTTGAGAGATACTATAATGGGGTTTGTTAAAGGTAGAAAGCCAGTGTCGGTAGAGTTGTACGATAGTAAAAGCATGAATGCTGATATTCTAAACAAGCTGATCAGAATACGGGAGATACTGGAAAGGCTTCTGAAAAAGTGAATGTTTTTTGAGGTTGTATCTACTGCTGAAGCACCCCTCAGGGATACCTTTATGTAAACAACGACCAATCAATTATATGAAACCGTTTTGAGCGCGGAGAGAATCTCGGGAAATGTAGCGGTAGGTGATCTGGTTGGTAAAAGAGGTTCGAGTAAAGTCAATCTTGAACAAGCACAAGAAAAGAGATGACTGGTTCTTGGACGATTATTCGGTGAATCCTTACTTTGGTTGCTCTTTCAACTGCGTATATTGCTACATTCGTGGAAGTAGATACGGAGAGAACATGACAAAATCGTTGTCCGCTAAGGTTAATGCGGTGGAGCTTCTTGAAAAGCAACTCTTCAGAAGGGCAAGAAAGAAGGAGTACGGCATCATCATGATGTCATCCTCAACTGAACCCTACATGCATGTTGAAAGAAAACTGGAGCTTACGAGAAGGTTACTCAAAACCATTCTGAGGTACAGGTTTCCGGTAGAGATAGTCACTAAATCCAAACTCGTCCTTAGGGATCTGGATGTTCTTAGGGAGATAGATAAAAAGGCAATCCTCCCGGAAGATTTGAAACAAACGCTGAAGCATGGAGCCATAATCTCTTTCTCAGTATCTACTTTGGATGTTGGATTGGCTAAGGTTCTCGAGCCGGGAGCACCGAGTCCAATAGAGAGATTGGAAGCCATGAGGAAGTGCAAGGATGAAGGGTTTTTTGTGGGCGTATGTTTTATTCCGGTACTGCCATATCTCTCGGATTCTGAGGAGCAGATTGAGGAAGTAGTAAGGATTTCGAAAGAATACGGAGCGGACTTCATTTTTATAGGAGGGCTAACTTTGTTTGGTGATGGCTCGGAAGACAGCAAGACACTCTACTATAGATTCTTAGAGAAACACTTTCCTGAGCTTGTACCGAAATATAAGAAACTCTATGGAGGGTGGTCCCCCTCGAAAAAGTACCAGATGGAGTTGCTGAAAAAATCGAGGAGATTATGTGATAGGTATGGAATTAAAAACAGCCTTATCTGAGTTGTGGTTGCNTAATTGGAAACCGAAAACAATATAACTATGTTTGAACAATTGTTCAAATATGGTAAAGAATGCACCAGTATGCAAAAGCAGGAGTGTTGGAGAGTATGTGGATGAGGTCGTATCGAGTTTACCCTCCGATGAGCACATAATAGAACTCGCAGAATTTCTCGAAGCGTTTGGAGATTCATCCCGCATTAAAATTCTTCTGGCTTTGTCGAACCATGAACTGTGCACTTGCGATATATCCGCGATAACAGGGTTATCAGTTTCCGCGGTATCTCACCAGCTGAGGGTTCTGAGAGACAAAAAGCTCGTTAAATACAGGCGTGAAGGAAGGAACATATTTTACAGCTTGGATGATGAGCATGTTGCGGACATCCTGAGCATTGCATCACAGCATATTGAGGAAGAAGGGTGAGTGAAGTGAAGAAATACAGGCTGAAGAACCTAGATTGTGCAAGCTGTGCTTTTAAGATAGAGGAGGAGTTGAAAAAGCACAAGGATGTTAGGTTTGCAAGGGTAAATTTCTCCACGTCCGAACTTATCATAGATGCAGAGGACATCGAATCTGCATTGGAGAGTGTTAAAAAAGTTGAACCGGACATAGTGGTTCTCGACATCGACGGAGATGTGGAGGGCAAAAAAGAGGATGAATATTTAGACGAAGGAGAAAACCGTATAAAAGAGTTAGTGTTAATCTCTTCATCCGCGGTTCTGCTTCTCGCGGGGGTAGTTTTGGAACAACCAGTACATGGGTCCCCTGTTTTGGAATACTCTCTCTTCTTTCTGGCTTATCTGTTGGTTGGCTCTAAAATTATCTGGAAAGCGATTAGAAATCTTGCAAAGGGTGTTCTATTTGATGAGAACTTCCTCTTAACCATTGCAACGGTTGGAGCTATTGCGATACACGAATTGCCGGAAGCGGTAGGGGTTATGCTGTTCTTCAGAGTAGGGGAGTTCTTTCAGGATATTGCTGTGGGGAAGTCAAGGAGGTCAATAAAAGCTCTGCTTGAGATTAAGCCAACCTATGCGAATCTGAAAATTGACGGGAAAGTGATGAAAGTTAAACCGGAGGATGTAGATATTGGCAGTTTAATCGTCGTCAAACCCGGTGAGAAAATACCGCTTGATGGTGTGGTTGTGGAAGGCTCTTCTCTGCTCGATACTTCTGCTTTAACAGGTGAATCGAAGCCAAGGAGTGTTAAAGCTGGAGAGGAGGTTCTGTCTGGTATGGTGAACATGACAGGGCTTATTACGATCAAAGTTACAAAACCTTTCAGCGATTCGGCTGTCTCGAGAATATTACAACTTGTTGAAGAGGCTGGAAGCCGAAAAGCAAGGGCGGAGAAGTTCATAACTAAATTTGCTCGCTATTATACACCTGCTGTAATCTCTATGGCAGTGGGAATTGCAATTCTTCCCCCATTCTTACTTAACGAGCCTTTTAACCCGTGGATTTACCGGGCACTTGTTTTGCTTGTAATATCGTGTCCGTGTGCTCTTGTTCTATCGGTTCCGCTGAGCTATTTTGCATCCATAGGTAAGGCTGCGAGGGAGGGAATACTGATTAAGGGTGCCAACTTCATAGATGCTCTGAAGTCAACAAAAGTTGTTGCTTTCGATAAAACTGGAACACTCACGAGAGGGAGCTTTGAAGTTTCGGAAGTCGTAGCGAAGAACGGGTTTGAGAGAGAGCAGTTGCTTAGATTCGCGTTTCTGGCGGAAATGCACTCTAATCACCCAATAGCCAAATCCATAGTCAATGCATACGAGACTTATGGCATGAGAAGTGGCATGGATGGCAAAATTGGTGAACCTCGGGTTGTGAGGAATTACCAAGAAATTGCTGGGAGGGGTGTTATCGCGGAGATCGAGGGTTACACAATACTTGTGGGGAACGATGCACTAATGCATGAGAGAGGAGTCGAGCATGATACATGTGATGTTGAAGGGACGGTTGTACATGTTGCGGTTAATGACATCTACGCTGGGTACATAGTGGTCGCGGATCAGATTAAAGATGATGCGAAAAAAGCTGTGGACGATCTGAGGGATCTCAAGTGTAGGGTTGTGATGGTTACTGGAGATAGCAGGGAAATCGCGGAAAGAGTTGCAAAACAACTCGGTGTTGATGAATACTACGCCGAACTACTGCCTGAAGACAAGGTGAAGGTTATAGAGTCGCTGAAGGAGGTGGATAAGGGCAGGGTTGCGTTTGCGGGGGATGGTATAAACGACGCTCCGGTTATAGCAAGAGCAGATGTGGGTATTGCTATGGGCGGGCTTGGAAGCGAGGCAGCGATAGAGGTTGCGGATGTTGTTNTAATGGAGGATGAGCCATCGAANNTACCGAGAGCGATTAGACTCTCGCAGAGAACTCAGCACATCGTATGGCAGAACATAGGATTTGCTTTAGTGGTGAAAGGGTTCTTCATAACTCTTGGATCCCTCGGAATGGCTACGATGTGGGAAGCGGTTTTTGCAGATGTGGGTGTAACGCTCATAGCGGTTCTGAACTCCATGAGGATCCTTAGGTAGCTTAGGTAGATGTCGATCGGTTTTTTATCCGAATAAGATTGGTTTTGAACTTATTCTGGCTTTACTGTTTTATTACTGTTCAGTTGTATGAGGTAAGCTATTTTACACGAGTGTTCGATGTAACACGCTTTGTTAAATGCATCCCTGAACCTACTGTCTGCNGTGTATATTCCGTGACCTCTAACAACTGCAAACCCTCTTTCCGCCATCTCTTCAGCAATCATCTCTGCTCCCACCTCATCCATATATTCGGCCTTTAGGAAGTTAATCTCCTTGAGAAAGAGCTTACCCTCGAGATCGTACGGTGTTAGAGAGTCCATCATCATGGAGAGTGTAACATTGTAAACTCCGTGACAGTGGAGAATGACCTTCCAGTCCGATATGGAGTAAGTCTTAATGTGAATCAAAGAATCTGAAGAAGCTTTTTTATTTCTGAGTTCTCTCTCGTCTGAGTTCAATGATACTCCAACGAATGAATCCTTTTTTAGTTCATCAAGACTTTCCCCAGATTTTGTGATGTAGATCATATTCCCCTTTATAAAACTCAAATTTCCGCTTGCACCGTCGATTAGTTCTCTCTCATACAATTTTTTACCGATTTTTATTGCCTCCTCAAAGCTCATATCCTCCACATCCGGAATATTTCAACTCAATTCTTTTGAGTTTACTTCAAATTTCCACATACCTCCGTCTGTCAAGAAAGTTGTGGATTATAACAACGCACTGGTCTGCTTGGAGGGATATCGGTGAGATTGATATGGTTTTATGTGCTCTGGAGATTATATAGCTTTCTAAGGAATTCGGAACGCCAATGTGGTCTCCGATTATGAATGTTGCGTACTCTATTTCTCCAGTTTTTGCGATATCATCTCCGTCCTCCCGCAGATATATAATCTTGCCACAATACCTCTCTATGAGTTTCTTGGGCTCTATGGAGGATACGTACACGCCCGGAGTGGATTCGATCCAAAGATCTTTTTCAACTCCGAAGGATTTTTTCAGAGCCTTTTTTATCAATCCCGCTATGTTTCTCTCGTCTGGTGACATGTATCTGACTTTCTCTCCATCTACAACTATTGTTTTTGGTGGTTCCGGTTCTCCAAGAAGTATTACGATTGCACAACTNTCTCTCCTCACTCCGTGAGATATGAACAGTGATTGGGCGACAAATCTGCAGACTATATCCATCCTCCCGCCGTCTCCGGGCAAATCGTTTATGTTGAAGTCGTAAGTTTTTGCCTTGTTTGCAATCAAGAGAAACCTTCTTTGTTTGGATGTGATGAAGCTTAGTATTCTTTCATCCTGTTTTTCATCCATGCTTAGATGAATGTTTGAGGAGGTATATTTTATTGTTTTGTTGTTGTGAGTTCGAGTTTACTTGGCTCTCTTCATTATCAGGTTCTTTTTTCCAGTTACATCTGCCACACCTTCATTTCAGAATAACTCCGTCTAAGTATAATTTTCAACTAAAATAAATAATTTTTAGATCCTACCTGTTGTACATGCAAATTTTTTTTCGTATCCTACTTTAACTTGAACTCCGTACAAGTCGAAAGACTAAAATATTATAGGATATCTTAAACAGAGGAGGTGAAATCATGAGGAAGTTTACAGTGTTGATTTTGCTATTGGTTGTTTTGGGGGGGCTAATTTTTGCAGGGTGTACACAGCAAGCAGAAACTCCAAAGCAGACACCCGCTCCAACTCCCGAGGAGAAGGAAACACCCGCTCCAAAGCAAACACCAACAACACCGGAAAAGAAACAATTTGAGCTGGTGACTCCCGGAGTACTAACCGTCGGCAGTGATATAGCGTATCCACCTTTCGAATATACCGATCCTGAAACTAAGGAATACACAGGGTTCGACATTGATTTGATGACTGAGATTGCGAAAAGACTCGGACTTGAAGTTAAATTCGTAAACACTGCATGGGATGGAATAATACCGGGATTGCAGGCTAAGAAGTACGATGTAATCTGCTCTGCGATGACCATAACTGAAGAGAGGGCCAAGCAGGTTGACTTCTCGGATTCCTACTTCGAAGCGAAGCAGGTGATAATAACCAACGCCAATGATGATACCATAAAAGGCGTACAAGACCTTACAGGAAAGAAAGTTGCGGTACAGCAAGGCACAACCGGTGATTTTGCAGCGCAGAAATTGAAGGAGAAGGGAATCGATCTTGAGATAATAAGGTTCGAAGGAACACCAGAGGCATTGATGGCTATNCAGAAGGGAGATGCCGATGCGGGAATAATTGACAACTTCGTTGCATATCTGGCTGCCAAGGAAAATCCAGACGCTTACAGGGTTGTGGAGGATCCGGAGTTCGAGCCCGAGTACTACGGTATTGCTGTCCACAAGGATAACAAGGGATTGCTTGAAGCAATAAATAAGGTTCTTGAAGAAATGAAACAAGATGGAACATANGATAAGATATACTCCAAGTGGTTTGGAGAGTAAATATTTTTTAATTTTTTCAAGGGATAGCTATGGCAAGCGTTGGACAGTTCGACATCGATCTATTCATCAAGATACTTCCAGATCTCGCATTCGGTGCTCTTGTCACGATTGAACTGACCTCTCTTTCAATCCTTTTCGGGCTGATAATCGGTTCAGTAGCTGGGTTGGCGAGGGTCTCGAAAAATCCTCTGTTTCGAGGAATATCGACGGTCTATGTTGAGATTATAAGAGGTACACCACTACTTGTTCAGATTTTGATAATCTACTTCGGACTTCCTGCGATTGGTGTAAACCTTCAGCCCGTGCCTGCGGGGATTATAGCTCTTAGCATCTGTAGTGGAGCTTACATTGCGGAGATCGTGAGGGCTGGAATAGAATCCATTCCGACGGGGCAGATGGAGGCTGCGAGATCACTTGGAATGAGCTACCTTCAGGCGATGAGATATGTGATTTTCCCACAAGCATTCAGAAACATCTTACCTGCACTTGGAAATGAATTCATAGCACTTCTGAAGGACTCCTCTCTCCTCTCGGTCATATCTATTGTTGAGCTTACAAGGGTGGGGAGACAGATCGTAAACACAACATTCAATGCTTGGACACCATTCCTCGGGGTTGCATTGTTCTACTTAATGATGACTATACCTCTCAGCAAACTCGTTGACTACTCGCAGAAGAGACTCGGAACATATGAGGTGAAGTAGTTTGAGACAAATGTAATTCTANTTTTTGGATCTCAGAAATAAATCAAAAATGAGATAGATGGGCTTAGGGGCACAGAAGCCTAATGAAATATCGTAGGTGCATTAGTTGTCCTCGGGGGATGATAACCTCTGGTTCTGGTAATAGCCTCTGGTTCTAATAGCAATAGTAATCCAAAAAATTCATAAAACTGAACGGTGAGGGGTATAAGATGAGTTATCTGCTTGAAGTTGTAAACCTCTGCAAGAGCTTTGGTGATAACGAGGTATTGAAGAACATAAACATGAAGGTTAGGAAGGGGGAAGTCGTAGTTATAATCGGTCCATCGGGGAGCGGAAAATCCACACTCCTCAGGTGCATCAACCGACTTGAAGAACCAACCTCCGGGAAAATATATCTGGATGGGGAGGAGATAACGGAAAAGAGTATTGACATCAACAAGATAAGGCAGAGAATCGGNATGGTCTTCCAGCAATTCAATCTCTTCCCGCATTTAACCGCCTTACAAAATGTTATGCTCGCACCTGTTAAAATAAAGAAGATGGATAAGAAAACTGCAGAGAAAAATGCCATCGATCTTTTGAATAAAGTCGGGTTGGGGGAGCACATACACAAGTATCCCTCTCAGCTAAGCGGTGGACAACAGCAAAGGGTTGCAATTGCGAGGGCTCTTGCTATGAATCCTGAGGTAATGCTTTTCGATGAGGTAACCTCTGCTCTCGACCCGGAACTCGTTAAGGAGGTTCTTGATGTTATGAAACAGCTTGCAAGGGATGGTATGACGATGCTTGTTGTTACACATGAAATGGGGTTTGCGAGAGAGGTAGGAGATAGGCTGATCTTCATGGATGAAGGGGTGATCGTTGAGGAGGGTGAACCTACAGAGGTGTTTGCCAATCCGAAAAACCCAAGAACTCAGAGATTTTTGAGTGTAATTCTTTAGTTTGATTTATTAAAATCATAATATTTTGAAATCAAAAATTGATGGTGGTGGTTATTAGGAATATTTAAATTTCCTTTTTGCAATTTACCTCTCATGGCAAAATCTGATGATGATAAACTTGTAATTAAGAGGTCTGGATACCCTTCAAAAGGTGAGCTTGTTATAGGAACTGTCACGAGAGTACTGGATTTTGGTGCATTTGTCTCTCTTGACGAATATGAAAATCGTGAGGGACTCGTTCACATAAGCGAGATCGCAGCAGGGTGGATAAAAGACATTAGGGATCATGTGAAAAAAGGCCAGAAAGTGGTCTGCAAGGTTCTTGACACGAACCCGAAGAGAGGACACATCGACCTCTCTATAAAAGATGTGAATGAACGGCAGAGAAGGGAGAAAGTCCAGCAGTGGAANAGTGAGCAAAGAGCATTCAAGTGGTTGGAAATAGCAGGAGAGAAAGCGGGAATATCGCGAGAAGAGCTAATAAGGGTGGGTAAAAATCTTTTAAAGGAATACGAGACCATCTACGGAGCCTTTGAGGATGCATTTTACGAGGGTGCGGATAACTTGGTGGATATAGCTGGTGAGAAACTCGCAAAAGCGATTGAAGAGATAGCAAAGGAGAACATTAAACCCCAGAAGGTCAAGATTAGAGGTTATCTTGAGTTGATGAGCAATGCTCCGGATGGAGTTGAGAGAATAAAGAAATCTTTGATGGAGATAAACAAAATAAAAGCCGATGATATCAATATAGAGGTTGAGTATGTTGGGGCACCGAGGTACAGGATAACCATTGAAGGAGAAGATTACAAATCCGCGGAGAAAGTTATGAAAAAAGCTGTAGACGGCGTGCTGAAAAGGATCAAAAAGCTTGGAGGATCTGGAAATTTTGTCAGAGAGCAATCATGATCTAATCGCGGAAAACAGGTTACGGAAATTGGAAAAATATAAAATTAAATATTAAAATAAAANTAAGTGAATATAAGAAATCAACTTCCAAACTCAACAAAAATCCTATATAACTTTCCATCAGAGTTTAATGGGATGAAATCGAGAATGAAAAAATGTAGAAATTGCGGGAGATACACATTAATGGAAATATGTCCTGTATGTGGGGGAAAAACATCAACNCCCATCCCGCCAAGATTCTCGCCTGAAGATCCGTATCAGAAGTACAGGATAAAGCTTAGGATGGAGAAAGGTTTTTTCAGTCTAAGAAATGGTCTGAGAAATTTTCGGAAATGATGGAGGCTAAGGTAATGGGACTTTATAAGTGGTGGAGGTGAAAGAATGCTGAATAAAGTTGATGTTAGGTTTTTAAAAGATCCAGAAGAATTTGATTTGAAAGATCCGGTTATGATTGAAGGTTTACCGGGTATCGGGCATGTGGGAAAACTCGTTGCGGATCATCTTGTAAAAGAGCTAAAGGCTGAAAAGGTTGTTGAAATTTACTCCCATCACTTTCCCCCACAGGTGATGGTTGAGGAAGACGGCACGATAAGAATGCCAAAGAACGAGATATACATTCACAGGGCATCGGATAGCGCACCGGATCTGTTGATTCTTGTGGGGGATTTCCAGAGTATAAGCAGTGAGGGACACTTCGAGCTTGTGAATGCATACATAGATATAGCGAAGAGATTCGGTGTTAAAAGAATCTTCACACTCGGTGGTTACGGGGTTGGAAAACTCGTTGAGGAGACGTATGTCCTCGGGGCTGCTAATAGTAAGAAGTTAATAGAGGAGCTTTCCTCCTATGGGATACATTTTGAAAAAGGAGAACCGGGAGGAGGAATAATAGGTGCATCTGGTTTGATTCTCGGGGTAGCACAGCTTGAAGGCATTGAGTCTGCATGTCTCATGGGTGTGACCTCTGGATACATGGTGGATCCAAAGAGTGCGAAGGCGGTGTTGGAGGTGTTGATGAAGATGCTCGACATCAGGGTTAGTGTTGAAGCTCTTGACGAGAGGGCAAAGGAAATGGAGAAGCTAATTGCCCAGATAAGAGAAATGCAAGAGGCAACTGTTCAGCAGTGGAAGAGTGATGAGGATCTCGGTTACTTTAGATAACTCTCCAATTTTTTATGGGGTTCAGGATCGGTTGTTGCGGGTTTCCCGTTTCCATGAGGAAGTACATGGAGAAATTCGATGTGGTGGAAGTTCAGAAGACATTCTACAAGTTACCTTCTCCAGAAACAGCTGAGAGATGGAGGAGAATAGCTAATCGCGATTTTGAGTTTGTTGTAAAGGCGAATCAGGTTATAACCCATCCCCCTACAAGTCCTACATATCGTAAGGCTGGTATTAAAGCTGAGAAAGGAGGTTTCTTTCAGCNATCGGAAGATGTATCGCGTGCATGGGAGGAAACGCTTCAGATTGCCACGATTTTAAGATCGGATAAGGTACTCTTCCAAACTCCGTCGTCTTTCAAGTTCAGCGAGGAGAATGTGAAGAATATGCTTGATTTCTTCAGCACCGTCGAGAAGATCAAACCCATCTGGGAACCGAGGGGATGGAGTAGAGATGAGTTGTTTAGGGTGAGGGAGAGAATGGACGAGATGGGGATCATTCACTGTGTGGATCCGTTTGTAAGTAAACCGCTGTTTGGGAACATTCGGTATTTCAGATTGCATGGAAGATATGAGGGAGGTAGAATAATATATTCGCACAGATACTTGGAGTTGGAGCTTGAAATGCTTGCAGACATTGTGAAATCCGATTTGGAGTTAGCAAAACCAGAGGAAACTTATGTGTTGTTTAACAACAAGTATATGCTTGATAATGCTCTGAAGTTTAAGGAACTACTCCATACTCTCTGAAGACTATTTTCTGAAGATGCTTCTTAGAAATCTGAGTTCACGATTTAGAATTTTTATTTTATCCTCAAATCCCAGTTCTCCGATACCGAGATCATCGAGTTCTACGGTTATGAGCTTGTTGTAACCAATCTCCGATAGCTCTGTGAGTATGAATTCAATTTTTTCAAAGCCGATGGATGATATATGCCTTCCTTTGCTATCGTATCCGCTGACATGGATGTTCTCGATCCTATCTATAAACTCCAGAAATTTTTCAGCATCTTCCGAGTTTTTTGTTGCGTGATTTAGGTCTAGTGTGAGATAGATATTGAATTCCTCAAGGATTTCTTGNATTTCGGATGGGGTTTTACACAGATAGTTTATCTTGGGTTCTGAGTTCTCTATGCAGAGCTTTACGCCTTTTAGCTTTGAATATCTCTCACAGATTCTCAGATATCTCTTCAATGAGATGTAATCTGCCCACACTGGCTCTCTGACTGCACTCCTTTTTCCAGCGTGAATCGTGATTAAATTCGAGTTCATTTTTTTACACAAGTTAATCGAATACAAGGTGTCTTTCAGGGCAAGCTCACAAACTCCATCGTTAACGGAAACCGGGTTCAAATCGAGAACCGCTGAGTGAATAGCTTTAATACTATCCTTTATATTCTCGAGTTTATTCTCATCTCTGTCTATCCAGAAGAACGGCGTCTCCACCCAGAATTCTATTCCATCGTATTCTGAGAGTTTTACAGCTTTTGAAATCGTGTCTAAGTCATATTCGTAAAGAAACATGCTTGAGAACAAGAATTCCATACACTTGGTTAGCCTTTTGAATTTATTAAATTTAGGATTTTGAAGGTCGTGTGGTCTGTGGTGGGGTAGCTGGAGGTTGAACTAATGCATGTGTGCGATCTGTTTTTAATTTTCATTTTTAAATATGATCGCTTATGATCGCTTCAGTCAGATAAATCGAGGATAAAATTTAAATTCACATTTATTCAAATACACCCACTACAAATTCGTGCCGCCGTAGCTTAGCTGGTAGAGCGTCCGGCTGTTAATCAGTCAGCATCGCCCGTAAGGGCTCAGCAGATACCGGACGGTCACAGGTTCGAATCCTGTCGGCGGCGTGTTTGAGTCCATCTCCAGTATTTGTGGTTGTTGTACTTTTTGTTGTTATCAAAATTGTGCATCAAACATCGTTAATGACCTCAATAACAACGATCTTACCAATAAATAATTAATGTAAGCTCAATCTTTGGATCTCTTGGATTCTTTGGAGACTATCTCTTTCATCAACTTCGATTTTTTACTATCACCCTGATCCTTAACCTCACCCATTATAAAAGACCTAATCTCTTCTGATTCAAGACAGCCTTCATCGAGTCTCTTAATCACATCTTCAATTCTACTTACCGCCTTAAGTATTATTTCTTTTACTTCTTCTATGTTCTCACCATCCTCGAGTTTGGTTTCTGCGATTCCAGAGATGATTGCGAGAGGATTTCTAATGTGATCTATGAGGATGGCGTAATTCTCTATATTTTTCTCAATCTGTTTAATAGCTTCAATTTTCTCCTGCTCAATCTCAATAGATTTTATTGCGAATGCGAGGTCTTTTGCGAGGGTTTGAAGCAATTCTAATTCATCTGTGGGTAGCTCGTTTTCGGAGTAGACTACCAATCCTCCTATCATGGATCCGTCGGTGTATAGTGGGAAAGCGTACCTCTTCAACCCCAGATGTTTTTCGTAAAACTCACATTCCTTGCAATCTTCATCATCTCCCTCCCTCAAAACGAATTCTCCACTCGTCATCGCCTTTCTCAGGCAGGTTATGTTATTTTTCAGATTTTTGATGTTGAGGGTTTTGAGTATCGGAGAGGTAGTAATCAGCTCATCTCCGTGTTTGACCCCTATCCAGCATGTAAAGTATTCGAGTCTTCCGAGTTCCTCCGTAACTTCGTTTATGAGCCCTATCTTATCTTTTTCCCTTACTATGTGTTTGTTTATATTGTTAATCGCGTTTAACAGTTTGTTCAATCTAACAAGCTCTGTTACATCCCTTAATATGCCTTCCGCTCCTACAATCTTCCCTTTCTCGTAAACTGGCCAAAGTACGACTTCCATTATGTACTTCTTTCCGTCCTTAGATATTGCTTTCGCTTTGTATCTTACATGTTCTCCTCGTAAAACCTTATTGAAGTTCTCCTTCACCATGTCCAACTCGTTTAGGTCCATTAGCCTTCTTGCAGTGTGACCAACTATCTCCTCTTTGGAGTAGCCCAACAACTCCGCATATTTGGGGTTGACATCTACGAATCTCCCTTTTGTGTCGAGGATGAAGAACATGTCTTGAGCGTTCTGGTAGAACCTCATGTACTCTTCCAGTTTCTTCTTGGTTCTCATTTCCTCTGTTATGTCTATGAGGGTGCCGATCACCGCGGGTCTTCCTTTGTAGATCACTCTCGAACCATAAACCTCGTTAATCCTAACTTCTCCGTCCTTTCTGATCATCTTCAAAGTGTATCTTATCGCATCTACATCTCCTTTTATCCTCATCTCAATGTTCTGCTTGACAGTCTCTTTGTCTGCGGGGTGTATGAATTCCAGAGGACTCCTTCCGACTATCTCATCAACCTCATATCCCCACAGTTCCGCAAATCTTGGATTGACATACTTGAAAACCCCGTCCTGAATTAGATACACTCCAACGAGGGATTTTTCTGCTATGCTCCTGAACATCTCCTCCCTCTCTTTCAAAGACTCGACCATCTTTTTCCTGTCGGTAATATCTCTAAAAATTCCCAAAAAAGCTACGATCTTATCTTTGTCTTTCAGTAGGCTTATATTTCCCTCAAAGAATATCTTTTTACCTTTTTTTGTTTGCACCTCGAACTCGATCCCACGGATGTTCTTTTTCTCTTTGAATGCTTTTTTGTAGCTTTCAACCAAGAAGTCTATGTATTCCTCGGCTACAACTTTTTTAAAGCTCTTTCCAATCACCTCATCTCTTCTGTACCCCAGTATCTCTTCGAATGTGCTGTTTATTTCGATGAATTCTCCTTTGAGATTGGTTATAACCACAACATCCATCGTGTTGTCGAAGATCTCTCTGTATTTGACTTCAACAGATTTTAACTTCTCTTTCGTCTCCTCCAGTTCCTTTATGATGCCCTCGCTAACTTTACCTTTCGGGTCCCCACCAGCATCATCGGTGTGCGAATATGGATTGCAATCCTTAGATATTATCGTTGGGTGCATCTGTACTATCTTGAAAAGAAACCCGCTGTCGACCCTATTCTTATCGTACAGACATAGAGCGATACATCTTTTTGGAAGTATTTTGTTTACTATTGCCTCGTACTCGAGTAGTTTGTTGTTAAAGTAATCAGCATTTCCGACAACTCTTAATCCTTTAAATCTCTTACCCTCTTCACACAATCCTAAAATTTTTCCTCGTAGAGTTTGGCGAGTGCAACCCTCCCCTTTGGAAGAAATACGATCTGATTTTTTTGGAGGTATTCATCGACATCAATCGTTTCCTTCATGGAGTCGATGATTCTGTTTTTGTCCTCACCCAGTACAACAACTAACTCATTATTTCTCAGCCCATCAATAATGAACGGGATGGTTGTGTGCAATTTATCTTTCTCATCATCATATATTAAACAAAGATGATCGCCATACTTCACTTTGTGAATTAATTCCATCATCATTTTTTTGATATTATTCCCCTATTTAACACTTGTTAATTATAATCATGATTATTGTACTGTACATCTATGCTGTTCCAAGGCTTATTCTAAGTTTATCCCTGAGATCTTCTGAAATTCTTCGCTAATTGTAGATTTCTTGAATTCAAGAACGAAAATACTTCCGCAAGGTTCGTTGTCTTCAACCCAAACATTTCCACCGTATCTTTTCATCGTCTCCTTCACCAAGTACAGTCCGAGACCAGATCTCCCTGTGGTCTCTCCCTTAAAACTCTCTCTGAAAATCAACTCCTTCATGCTGTCTGGGATACCGGGACCGTTATCAGCTATTCTAACAAAAACCTTGTCTCCTTTAACTTCAACTTTGATGTCTATCTCAACAACCTCTTTATCGTTGTGGAAGATTGCATTTTGGATTATGTTGTGGAAAACTGAGTTTATGGCACTATCCGCCTCGACATAAACATTTTCTGGGATCGAGTGGGTGATCTTCGCATCCTTGCTGAACTCTTGAATCCTGTTTTTGAGGGCTGAGGAGACATTAACTCCGACAAGCTCTCCTATGGATAGCATTCTCTCCAGTTCTCTTACATCTTTGATGGTTGCTAAGGCATGAGTAACCCTGTCGTTTATTTTCTCGATAGCTGTTCCTACATCGGTATCTCCCTCCTTGGTTAGGTCTATGTACATCTTAATAACCGCAATGTCATTTTGAATGTCGTGCCTTAGAATTTTGTTCAGAACTGTCAGGTATTCGTTGAGATTTCTTATGTTCTTCTCCGCCTCGATTATATCCGAAACATCTCTTGCTATACCTTCAACGCCCTTTAATGTCGTTTTTTCGATCCATGGCCACATCAAAATATCCATGTGTAGTGCGGAGCCACCCTTTTTAACGACCTTGGCTCTAAACTTCTCTCTTTCTCCTTTTAACACATTCTCAATTTTTTGATTGAAGATTCTTCTGTCTTCTCTGGAGACAATTCTGAGGAATTTTATCCCTCTCATTTCATCTATGTCGTACCCCAGTATCTCGGTTATTTTGGAGTTCACATCCACGAAGTTTCCGTCAATATCGAGCCTGAATAGGAAGTCCTCCGCATTGTCGAAAAATTTCTTGTAGCCCGTGATGTTCTCGAGTGCGTACCTGTACTCTTCGATCTTTCTTTCAAGAAGGTCAATGGAGGGCAACTCAAATGTGGTGTAAACCCTATACAATCCGAGAAACAGTATGAGTATTGAGATATCCTCAAGCATCTTCACCAGATCGAGGAATTGGACTCTAAAATTTAATATGCTCTCATAGAGGAGGGCGATGTTTGAGAGATANAGAAGAACGAGAAAAATTTCTGTCGTGAGCATTAGCGTTCTCGAACCACCCTTGAAGACCCAGATGAAAAACGAATTTATGAAGATTGCCATGAATATCAGTAGGGAGAGGATGAAAACAACGGGCTGAGTGTAGAAATCATCTAAGGTTATTGGGATGAATGGATAGAAGCTCGCGATAATCAGACCTGAGGAGATCAGTATTCCTACCGCGATGTGTTTAATTCTCAGATATTTCCAGACATCTGGGTAAATGTACGAACCCGCGGAGATTATTGGAATGATTGCGAAAAGTTTGAACGGTTCTGGGTTTATCTGAATGCTTATTGTGGTAAAATCGGAAAGAAACTGGTAGAGGTCTATAAGGAGGTAAATAAGTGAGAATATGGAGAATGAGAGGGGATAGTACCTAATCGAACCCTCGGAGTTCCAGTATATCACGAGGGATGTCAGGAATATCAGGGATGGGAGGAAGACATTGAAAATAAACTGCTCCACTAAACCCATGTACTCTATTCTCAAAATTTTAAAGATGAAAATGAGGAATATGAGCGTTAGAGCGATAATGCTGAATTTCCATTTTGCCATTACGAACAATTAATTTTGGTGAGTATATATATTTCTCTGTTAAATAATGATGATGATGACTTCTCGTTTTACCGAAATATTCAAGTAACCAATCAAGAATCTTTCCCCATGGACTGGAGATCNTTCTATGAGGTTATAAAGCCAAAACAAACAACACTGTTAATGATCACATGCATGATCTCCTTTTTAGTTTCCGTTGGTTTCTCCACGACTCTTTCTTTGTTATTGAAGGTGTTCTTCTCCGTATTTCTTGCTGTTGCAGGAACTACCGCCCTGAACATGTGGCTTGACCGGGACATAGACATCCTGATGCCGAGAACTATGAGGCGTCCGGTACCCTCTGGGAGGCTCAGTCCCCGGGTGTGCGCTCTGTATGGTGGTGGTTTATTTGTTTTGGGTCTCATAATCGGTTTGACTATTAACATCTATGTAGGGGTCATACTCTTCNTCGGGCTTTTCTTTGACATAGTCATCTACACGATAATGCTTAAGAGGAAAAATCCGTACTCCATCGTTCTCGGAGGATTGGCGGGAGCAATGCCATCTTTCGCTGGTTGGACTGCTGGGAAGGGATATCCCGATCTTGCGGGGTTGATAGTGTCTGCAATAATTCTTCTGTGGATTCCCGCACACATCTGGTATCTCTCAATGCATTTCGAGGAGGATTACAGGAAAGCGGGAATTCCGATGCTCCCTCTCATCGAGGGAATGGAGAAAGCATCATGGCTCATCGTTTTCAGCGTTGGATTGATGCTGTTCATGGTATCCGCACTGTTCATCTTGCTACCTTTCAACCACATTTACCTTATTGTAGCCTTTCTTATAACGCTTTATTTCCTGTACAGAGCAATAAAGTTTGCGAAATCTCCAGATAGACTTTCTGCAAGAAAGATGTATAAACTTGCAAGTATGACCTTAGGCATAATTTACTTTTCGATGATTCTTGGATCCATCTGGTGAATTTACGGATGAGGGGGGCGCTATGGTAAATCTTGAGCAGGCAAAGAAGTTAATTCTTGATGAGTGGAGAACTGAGATCTTTGGAGGGAAATTTAGACCACCCGTTGAGGTTGGGGAGTATCTTAAGTCGTGCACTTCGAGGATCGTGTCTGGGGTTGTGAAGATATACATGGGGAAGAAAGTTAAGGGGTTCGAGTCCGCTATTGAAGACTACATGAGGTTCATGGCAACGGATAAGAATTTAAGCCCGGGAGAGGCGGTAATAACTCTCCTAAACCTTAAGAAGGTGATTCTGAGAATTTTTCCTGATATGTCCATGGATGAATACCTCAGGCTGGATGATTTGATGAGCTATGTTGCTATCGTGGCGTTTAACACATATTCTTCTATAAGGGAAGAAATCTTCGAGTTGAGACTTATGGAGAAGGATAGGGAGAAGATGATGCTGGAGAAGTCCATCGAGTTGGCTCTTCAGGATCAGGAGTTTAGAGACAACTTTAAAATCACGAGAAGGGGTAAGGAGCCGATATAAGCATTGGAAATCGAGATATTGAGGGGTTAATTCATGGACATCCTCATCTCCTCACCATCCTCTCACAATTTTTAGCACCATAACTCAAAGAGTTTTATACTGTGGATGACAAGTAAGNTTTATGCAGAGAATTCTCGCGGTATCTGACACACATATGAATAACTGGCTACCGTCTGAGAAGCTCAGGAAGCTTATGGATAAAGCAGATATTGTAACACATTGCGGTGATTTCTCGACATACGAAGTTTACAGGGAGATTTCTGAGAACTACAACCTCTATGCGGTCAGAGGGAATGTTGATGATGACANGGTATCACAGATCCTACCTGAGCGGGAGGTTTTTGAGGTAGAAGAGATAAAGTTTGGTTTGGTGCATCAGGGAAACTACCTTAACAGTTTTGATGACCTTGGATATTTGGCGAGGGAGATGGGCGTGGATGTCCTGATCTTCGGGCATATACACAGGTTTGTTGTGGAGAGGGTAGGTGATGTGGTTTTGGTATGTCCGGGTAGTCCTACGAAACCGAGATTGTCGGTTTCGAGTGTTGCTGAGATTATGGTTGATGGTTCGAGGATCGACATCCAGATGAGGGTTGTGGATGAGATTGTTTGTGGGATAGATGTTGAAAAAGTCCTAAGAGCTTCAAAGGGTGATGAGAGTGAAGCTGATTAGTGCAGAAGGTGAGGTGAGAGAACATATTCTCGAAAAGTACCGCGATAAAGTTGTTACGGTTGCTGTTAGTGAGGGTGTGGTGGAGTGCAAGTCCGATAACTTCTTAATGAGGTTGAGGATTGAGAGTGAGGAAGACTTGAAGGATATTTTTGAAATTCTGGCGGATAGGTTTGATATTGCTTTGGTTGACAATTTTGGTATGAATTTCAGGAAGACTGAGGTTTTCAGGTTAAGTTCGGTTGAGGATCTGAAGAGAGTGAGGGACTTTGAAACTCTAAGGACATTGATTGAAAAAGTTAAATCGGAGAATTCAGAGCTGTGTGGGGCGATAGGCGTCTTCATAGGTTTTGTTAGGAAAATATCTGAGGATAAAGAAGTCGTTAGGCTTGAATATGAGGCTTATGATGACATTTTTGACGGCAAGTTGAAGGAGATAGAGGAGAAGTTGATGGCAAATCCGGGTGTGGAGGGTGTGAGGATATACCACAAAACTGGAACACTGCATCCGGGAGAAGACATAGTCTATGTTGTTGTTATGGGGAGGCATAGGAAAGACATCTGGAAACCGTTGGCTGAGAGCATGGAGATAATAAAACGAGAGCTTCCGATCTGGAAAAAGGAAGTTTATAAAGATGGGGAAGTGTGGGTTCATGATATGAGGTAAAATGCATGCTCAAGGTATTGGATAGTCTCATAATGTGAAATAGCTTCTGATGATTTTGAAAGTGGGTGGGGTGTGAACGAGCTTATAGCGGGGCGTGGATTTGAACCACGGATCTGCGGGTTATGAGCCCGCCGGGATTACCTGGCTACCCCACCCCGCTTTCGTGCCAATTCACTTTATTCGAGTAACTGTTATTTAATTTTTTGGTAGTCTGGTGGTAGCTATTTGCCGGCTGAAACTTGATTTTTAAAAGCGTCCTTTTTGGTTTGGGGGCCTCAGTCCAATGTCGCAATCACAGATTGATCATGAGGCAATCTCAGGCAATTACAATTTTTTTCATCATAATTGGAAATTTACAGGTTGAGGCATAAGATTCATTCCCGCTTACAGTAAACCGGAAACAAAATAATAATTTTTAAGTGTGTGGAAAGTCAAAGGAAAGTCAAGGAGTTTTCGGAGGTGATGTGTTTGGATGTAATCGAGGTTCTGGATAGAGGACAAGCTGAAACTTATTTCGTTCATCCTGATGAATTCAGAAAATTCGTTAGAGATAAGAAAAATAGGGCAATGGAAGACAAACTGATGGACGAAAAAACCGCAGTTAAGAGATATGTGAAAAACGGAGATTATCTCGCGTACGATTTTTCATCCCTCACGAGGGGACCACAAAGTTTGATAAGGGAAATCATAAGACAAAGAGTGAAGAATCTCTGGATTCTCGCGAAGTTTACACTTCTTGAATCGGTGTTGCTTGCGGGGGCGGGATGTGTAGACAAAATAGATGTTGGATTCCTTGGTTTTGGGCCTTACATTGCGAAAAAGGTGCAGGAAGGTGCGGTTAAGGTTTATGACTGGAGCAACGGAAGTGTTACATACAGGCTTGTCGCGGGTGCGATGGGCATCCCGTTCATTCCAGCAAGGGACTTGCTGGGAACAGACACCCTCAAACATTCTGGGGCGGTTGTGGTTAAGGACCCATTCAGCAAAACCCCTGTAGCACTAATGCCCGCTCTGAATCCCGATGTATCGGTTATTCATGTTCAGGAAGCGGATATCTACGGCAACGCAAGGGTTTACGGACCGACAGTCGCAACCCTTGAGACTGCAATGGCATCCAAGAGGGTTATAATATCTGCTGAAAGGATTGTTGAAACGATTGAATTCAGAGAGCATCCAAACTGGACTACTATCCCATATTATTGTGTGGATGCGGTGGTACATGCACCGTTTGGAGCCTATCCGGGAGGTACGCAGGGATACTACGAGATGGATTCCGAGCACTACCTCAAGCTCACATCGATAAGAACTGAGGAGGAGATGCAGAGCTATCTGGAGGAATACATATACAGCGTGGATAGCCATGACGAGTTTTTGGAGAAAAAGGTCGGCATTGCGAGGTTAAAGGAGTTGATACAAAAGTCACAAATTCTGGAAGGGTACAGATGAGGTGGTGGTATGGAGTTTACTGATACTGAGTTTATGATCTGTAATGCGGCAAGACTGCTCGAGGATAACAAAACGATATTCGTTGGATGGGGAATACCGCAGGTGGTGGCAATTCTTGCAGAGAAACTCTACACTCCCAACATTGTCCAGGTTTTTGAGTTCGGGGCCATAGGACCTTTGAGCAGAACTCCTTTTTTGAGGGGAACGATGGGGGGACCATCCAACACTTATCGAAGCTTGCAGTGGTGTAGCATGAATCTCGCCTTCAGCTATGCTCAGGCTGGATACATCGATTACGGCATGCTTGGAGCGGCTCAAATTGACAGATTTGGCAACATTAACTCCACAATGATAGGTGACGACTACGACAAGCCGAAGGTAAGGTTTCCGGGAAGCGGAGGAGGTAATGAGGTTGCAAGCTACTGCTGGAAAACCATAATCGTGATGGCTCACGAAAAAAGAAGGTTTGTTGAAAGATGTGACTTCATAACCTCTCCGGGTTACATCATCGACGGAAAGTCAAGGGAGGAACTCGGATTGCCTGCGGAATCCGGTCCTTATAGGGTCATAACATCCATGGGAATGTTTGGTTTTGACGAAAAAACGAAGGAGCTTGAATTGATTGGGGTTATGAAGGGGCTGACGGTGGAAGAGGTTCTCGATGAGATGGCTATAGAGCCGAGGGTTGCGGAGAATGTGATGGAACTTCAGCCACCAACCGAAGAAGAACTGAGGGTTTTGAGAGAAGAGATAGACCCATTTGGGTTGATAATCTCGAAAGGGAGGAANATTAAACTGGATGATTGATTGTAAAATTATTCGAGGTTCAAATAAATTCTGAAAGCAAAATATATTCTAAATTATCAACCATTATTTTTTTAATTCGTTTATAAGCAATTCTAAACAAAACGATTAAAAAAGGAAATTTTAAATAGTGTTTTATTGATAATTCAATCTGTCAGGTGGTTTAATGCAGAAATGGTTTTTGAGTGGTTTTTACACGAAGAGGTGGTGAAATGAGAGTCGCTGTGGTCGGAGTTGGTTATTCAGGCTTTAATACAAACACACCGGACTTAAGTTGGAAGGAGTTAATGCTTGAGGCTGCTGTAAGAGCTTACGAAGATGCAGGGATAAATCCGCGAAAGGATGTTGACAGTGTCGTCACATGTGCGGAGGATTTCTGGGAAGGCTTTGCTATTTTCGACGAGTTCGTACCGGATCAGCTTGGAGGTGTGCTAAAACCAACCTGCACAGTATGTAATGACTTTCTGTACGGTGTTGCAACAGCTTATATGCAGATAAAAAGTGGACTCGCGGACATCGTTGTAGTGGAATCACATAGCAAAGCGAGTGACATCTTGACATTCGGTGAGGTGGTGAAATTTGCAATGGACCCAATATGGCTGAGAAATGTTGGAAGTGCACATCCCTACTATTTAGCTGCACTTGAGATGTCGCAGTTCGTGAATGAATGCTGCATAACTGAGGATCAAATTGCCGAGGTTGTTGTGAAGAACAAAAACAATGCTCTGCTGAACCCATCCGCACCTTACGGGGCGAAGATGACGGTTGAAGATGTCCTCAACAGTCCAATGGTGTTTGATCCGATGAGAAGCATAGAAATAGCCAAGCTCTCTGATGGAGCGGTAGTATTTGTACTCGCGAGAGACGACATCGCGAGAGAACTAACAGACATGCCCGTTTGGGTTAAAGGAGTGGGATGGTGGAGTGAGACGAGCAATTATGATACGATGAGCTTCGATGCAATGTACGCTCATAAAGCTGGAAAAATGGCGTACAAGCTTGCAAAAATCACAAATCCAGCCAAAGAGGTGGACTTTGCGGAAGTGGATGATAGGTTTGCATTTAAGGAGATACAACACATTGAGGCACTACAGCTTTCCAAGAGGTTTGAGACAGGCAAGTTGATGCAGGAGGGGTATTTTGCGAGGGATGGAGAACTGCCAGTTAATATCTCTGGAGGAAATCTCGGTGTTGGTAACTTGCTTGAAGCAACTGGCGGACAGAAAGCTCTTGAGATTGTGTTACAGCTTAGGGGCGAGGCGGGAAGAAGACAGATTGAAGCTGAAGTCGGCGTCGCACAGGCGTGGAGGTATATTCCAACTGCCAGTGGAGCGGTAGCTGTGTTTGGTGTGTGATAGGTGGTAAATATGGAGGTTGAAAGAGTTAGTGGTTTGAAGTTTCACAAAAAGCAGGATGTTGCGATTGTTGGAGCGGGAATGACAACATTCAAAAGAAGATTAAACGAAACTGGAAAGGAACTCTCATATCTAGCAGTAAAACAGGCACTTGAAGAAGCAGGGATGGATATAAGCGACATTGAGATGGTAGTGATGGGTTCCGCTCCAGATGCCTTTGATGGTTTGCACATGAAAGGAGAGTACCTTTTGGACGGCTCGGGTGGAAGCGACAGACCGTACATGAGGGTGTTCGTTGGAGGAGGAACTGGTGTATTCGCACCCATAGCTGGATACTGGCATGTTGCAAGTGGACTCGCGGATGTTTGTCTTGTTGTTTGTGAAGAAAAGATGTCCTCATGCATGCCACACCCGCAATCAGCCTTCAAGTACATTTGGGATCCGATTCTCGACCGCCCATTGGCTCCGAACCTCATCTGGATTTTTGCACTTGAGATGAACAGATACATGCATGTCCACAACATAAAACATGAGGATATAGCTCTTGTGTCGGTGAAGAACAAAGCGAACGCTCTCGATCATCCGTGTGCTCAGCTTGCAGAGAAAATCACTGTGGAGGATGTGTTGAACAGTGAACCTATGGCTTTGCCGGTTAGGAGACTGGATGTTTCCCCACCAAGTGATGGTGCAGCAGCACTCATAATGGTTGCTCCACATATAGCAAGACAGATAACTGACGAACCCGTATGGGTAACGGGGGTTGGTTGGGCGCTTGACACGACGATGTGGACAAACAGAGACCTTTACTTCCCGAGATATGTTGCTGAAGCAGCCAAAATGGCGTACAGAATGGCACATATAACTGATCCGAGAAAAGAGATTGATGTTGCGGAGCCTTACGATCCCTTCGATTACAAGGAACTGCACCACATGGAAGGCTTAGGGCTTGCGAAGAAGGGTGAGGCACCGATACTAACGAGGGAAGGAGTTACAGCAAGGGATGGAGACCTGCCATGTAGCCCATCTGGAGGACTGCTCGGAGTAGGCAACCCGATTGCAGCAACGATGGGTGTGAAAGCTTGCGAACTCTACTGGCAGTTGGCTTACAGAGCAGGAAAGAGGCAGGTTGCAAAGGAGGTTACCACAGGAGTTTGTCAGGCGTGGGGAGACTTGATGCAGGTTGGAACTGTTGTAGTAATGTCAAACAAGAGGTGATTCGTATGGCGGTTGGTAGGAAAGATATTTCTGCTCCACCTTATGCAGATGGAACACCGCTTTCCGATGCTGACATAAGGTCGAGGAAGGTTACATATGTTGAAGATCACCCTGATATAAGGTACTCATGGACTGCGGGACAGGCAATAAGCAGATTTCTTAATGAACTCAAAAAAGGAAAGATCATTGCGACGAGATGCAATAAGTGCAGGAGAATAATGGTCCCTCCAAGGGTTTTCTGTGAGCTGTGCTATAAGCCCATAGATGATTGGGTTTATGTCAAAGATACTGGNACAGTCCAGACATTCTCAATCTCCTACATAGATCCCGATGCAAAACCGCTGGATGAGCCAGTCATAGTTGCGGTGATCTCAATTGACGGCGCATCAAAAAACATGGGTATCATGCATGTTCTCGGTGAGGTGAATCCGGAGGATGTTTACATCGGCATGAAGGTGAAGGCTGTATGGAAGCCAGAGAACGAGAGAGAAGGGTCTGTAACNGACATCAAGTATTGGAAACCAATTGAGGGGTGATATGATGTTTAACGAGAAGATTGTTGACCCAGCAGAGTTGAGACACTGGGGAGGAAAGGTCGAACTTTACTGGATTTACACAAGCGGTAATGCTGGAGATGAATTCTTTAAAGCGTTGAAAGATGACGGAAAGTTCATATCTGCAAAATGCAAGAAGTGCGGAAGAGTATACTTCCCACCACGAATCTACTGTGAATACGACTTTTCGGAGACGGAGTATCAGGAGATCTCGGGGAAAGGATATGTCAGGGCATACACTATTGCAAGATTGGATATATATGAGAAACCCCTCGAAAAACCGCAGATATATGCGATAATTGATATGGAGGGTACGGATGGCTGTATAATTCACCTGCTTGGAGAGGTTGACGAGGATCAAGTAGAGATAGGGATGGAAGTGGAACCGGTTCTGAAGGACAAGTCGGAGAGAAGGGGAGATATAAACGACATTCTCTACTTCAAACCTTCTTAATTTTTTTCGAAGTTTTTTATAATGTTAAATAATGAGGTGATCTGAATGGATTTTGAGTTTAACGAAGAACAGAAAATGATTGCAGATTCCGCTCGCGATATAGCAAAGGACTTTCCACCCGAGTACTGGAGGGAAAAGGACGAGAAGGGTGAATTTGCAGAGGAATTCTGGAAAGCTTTGAGCAANGCTGGATTTACCGGGATAGTGATTCCCGAAGAGTACGGCGGTGCGGGAATGGGTATGACCGAACTCCTAATAGCAATGGAGGAATTGGCATCCAATGGTTGCGGAATGGCTGGTGTTTGGTATCTCGTTCTTACCGAGGTTTTTGGTGGTATGAGTATCGTTAGACACGGAACCGAAGAGCAGAAGGAGAANTATTTGCCGGGAATAGCCAAAGGAGAGCTTGAATTTTGCATGGCTTTAACCGAACCCGATGCAGGCACCAACACACTTAACATAAGGACGACCGCCGTTAAGGATGGTGATGAGTGGGTCATAAACGGAAATAAGATCTTCATAAGTGGTGCCGACAGAGCTAAGGGAATGTTAATCATAGCAAGAACAACTCCTAAGGAGAAAGCGGAAAAGAAGACTCACGGTATAAGTCTTTTCCTTGCTGATTTGCCCAATCCCGCTGTTAAAGTAAACCCGATTCCAAAGCACGGTATAAACTATTCGAAAACCTGCGAGGTTAGCATAAGCAACCTCCGTCTACCTGAAGATGCTCTAATGCCTCCTCTCGACGGGGGATGGTATTCCTTGCTCGATACTTTGAATCCAGAAAGAATGAGCTTTACAACTGCAGCAGTAGGCATAGGAAAACTTGCAATAAAGAAGGCTGTTGAGTACACCAAGCAGAGAAGGGTTTTTGCTGGTGAGCCGATAGGGAGTTATCAGGGGTTACAGTTCCCCTTAGCGGAGGCTTATGCAACACTTGAAACCGCTCGTCTGATGAACTTCAAGGCATCAACATTGTTCGATAGACAAGCGAGTTACAGGGATGTGGGTAGTTACGCGAACATGGCAAAGCTTGTAGCTGTGGAGGCAGGCATCAGGGCTGTTTACTGGGCTATGCAGTGCTTTGGTGGTTATGGATACACGAGGGAATACGATGTTGAAAGATGGTGGAGGGAGGTCAACCTTATAAGGCTCGCTCCAGTAACCCAGCAGATGGCTTTAGCCTATGTAGGCGAACATATTCTCGGGATGCCTAAAAGCTACAAAACATAATTTCTAAAAATTTTTTATATGATTATAAGGACTATCATGAATTTTTCAGAAAGTTTAAATAATCCTCCCCTTTATTTATCCATGTTCATTATTGAGGAGTTTTAGGTGGAAATATGATCGTTCCCAAGGGGAAAATTATCGAAATGGGTAGAAGAGCATCTTTTGAAGAGCTTTTGAATCAACTCTCGGAGTCATCTTTTACGGGATATGTGGACATCTCTTTTAAGCTCGGTGAGCTATCGAATGCGAAGGTAGTTTTTGAGAATGGAAGTCCTATTGCGTGCTCCATTGAGAGGGTTATAAGCAAGGTGGAGATAAGAGGTGAAGAGGCTTTTGAAGAGTTGAGAGGTATACAGAGCTGTGTATCTGATATTTATGAGCTGGGTGAGGAGGACATAGCCAAAGTAAAGTCATGGAATCCCAACGCAATCCTCAAACCAAAAAAAGTTGAGAAGCCCAAGCCCAAGATACTGGTGGAGAAGCCGAAGGATATAAGAGAGGTTCTCGAGTACACATCTGTTAAGGGAAAACCACTCATTCCCGAAGCTTTTGAGAAGGAAGTGAATGTCAGCAGAGAAGCACTGCTTCAAAAATACGGCATTAAGGAACCTTCACCAGATGAAATCGATAGTTTGATATCTTCCGCTCTTGAGACTGAGGGTGAAATCGTTGTTGAGACCTCGGACGATTTGAGTGATTTGAAGAGCGGTCTGAAGGAGATAGCTAATAGGTATCTAGGAAAGATATCTACAAAGGTTGTGAAGGTGATAGATGAGATGGAATCAGAGAATATCGAGGAAAAGCTACCTCAAATCGAGAAAGAAGCTAAAAAGCTTGTTATGTTCATTTCAAGAGAAAAAATTGACCTTATGCTGGAGGAAATGAAAGAGCTTCTCGAGAGATATACTAAAATCTGACTAACTCTGGCTAANCCTCCTTTCAATTTCGATTATATACTCTCTTAGCTCTTTATTTCCTTTTAAGATCTCTAAAACATCTTTATAGTTTGAGTCGTTTATTTCATCAATTTCCAGAACTTCCATTGCTTTGTCGAGGAAAATTTTGGCTATTGGTCCGACCTCTTTCCTCATCTCATCCAGAATCATCTTGTAGTTTATCATTCCTATTCCTCCGGTTTTTTAGGGTGGTTAGGTCATCTAGGATTAATAATTTAGAAAATAAAAAAATTGTGTTATGCTATCAGTAGGATGGATCATGCCATCGGTTATGGTGGAACTCCTCACTTAAGGGCATCTTCAAGGCTTTTGGTGGCTATTTTTATGCTTCTTCTGAGCCTCTCTATGCTCTTAGCGAGGGTTCCAATTTCATCATCTCTGTTCTGATATGGGACTTCGAGTTCTATATCTCCCTCGCTGATTCTGTCTGCGGTATTGCTCAGCTCGATTATCGGGTTTGCTATTCCAGAAATTGTGAAGTATCCCAATCCTGCAATGAAGATCATAGCCAGAACTACCGATATTGCGAAGTAGAGAGCGACCTTTCCGCTCGCAGACTCAATGCTTTTGTCAATCTCGCTCAGAATGTTCTCTCCGGGCTTGTCCTTTGATTGGGTTAGGTACATGAAGTAACCGTCTATGTATGCTGAGGTGCCAACAACAAGCCATGCGGGCTCTTTAAGAACTGGATCGTAAATTTTTATCGAGGTAGGGTAGTGGCAGAGGTACTTGTTGTATTCCTCTTTGGTCTCGGGTTCTTTCCACTTGTAGTACCCGCAAACTGGCTGTGGGTTTTCGGGGTTTTCCAGAATCTTTACGAGGAGTGTGTAAAGCTCAGGAAGCTGTTTGTCCCACTTTAAATGGTACTTCACATCGAGTCCGAGGGCTTCCTTTGGAAGGGTTGGATGTGCTATGATGACCGCCCTCTGCTCCCCACCGATAACCGCTCCCGCTCCAACCCATGTGTACTCTTTTGCACCCCAGCTTTGAAGGGCAATTTTCTGAAATTCTGGATCATTCATGAGGTCTCGGGTGGTCAGGTTCGGGTTTTCNTCGAGTTTCTTTTTGACATATATCGAGATCTGCAACGCGACATCGGAAGCCTTCATTTTTACTGCTTCCTCTCCGGCTTTTGTTAGATACTCCTGACTTATTTCTGCAACTCCGGTTTTAGCACTGTTTCCGAATTCTGATACACCTGTGAAACTCATGTATCCGAGTATTGCTAACGGCAAAACGCTTGCAAGAATAACTATCGTTAATATCGTTGGGGCTAACTTAATCTCAATCACCTCCCGGAGGATATGTTAACATGATTAATTAAAAAAATTATCTTATCAATAAAAATAGTAACTCTTAAAAATTTCTACAGATTTAGAATTATCTATAATTAAGGTCTGAGAAAACTTTATTAATGTTTCGGTGTAATAGTACTATGGAATCCGCATCGACAGATTCCTATTTTAGCTCTATCGTTCTTGGAGCGGGAATCTCAGGACTTACAGCATCCTCTGTGTTGAGAGATGATACGCTGTTGATTGACAGACTCCACAGGCACGGTGGAACATCCTATGTGTTTCGAAGAGGTGATTATGTTTTCCCAACTGGTCCTCTCGGTTTCTCTCACCCGTATGAGGTTAATTTAATGCTCAATAGAATTGGGTTGGGAAAGGTGAGTTTTTCGAGGAAAAGATACGAGATTATAGCGGGTAAAATGAGGTTCGTTATCCCTGAAAGTTTGGATGATCTCGGGAAAATTCTTGGAAAGCACTTTCCGGAAGAAAACTTTGACTTGGTTATCAAAAGGCTAAGGGAGGTGATTAGTGAGACAAAGGGGAAGTTCTACTGGGGAGATAGAGTCTATAAGGTAAACTGGAATGGGATGTTATCTGAGTTCAGCTATGCGAATGAATTTCCGGATTTAGATTTAACTGCAAAAGAATTTTTCGAAGAGATGATGGATAACGAGCTTGCGGTGAACTTCATGTCATCTCTCGGATTCAAGGAGACCGATCAGTCACTGTACGCATCTGCGTGCATGTGGGATATTATGTGTGAAACTGGGATATGGTATCCGGAGTCAGGCTTAAAAAAATTAGTTGATTCTGTGTTTAATGTGATTGGTGGTATCCGTTTCCTGAGGAACTCAAATGTGGAGTGGTTGGAAAAGGATGGCGAGAAATTTATTGTTGGAACGGACAGAGGGGAGTTCGCATCCAATACCGTAATTTCATCCTTGGATCCGTTTTACATCGTGGAAATATCGCATGGTGAACTGAGAAAACTTCGAAAGATTACGGAGGGTAGAAGGCAGGGTGCTTCAGTACTTACGGTATATCTCTCCTCTGAGAAGGTGGCTTTTGAGGGGAACCACGCTCTTTANTATCCTTGGATGGACTCTGATGACCACACCGATCCCGTCAATCTTGCTAACATTACGAACTCTACTGACCCNGATGAAGCATTTCGGAACAGGGAGATTGAGATAACACCTCTTTCTATGTTGAAGGGTTTCGGCTCTGGTTGCATTCTTAGGGCTGGAATGGAGTACGAGGAGATCAAATGCAAAACCCGAGAGGAGTACTACGAGGTTAAAATGGAACTTGCGGAGAAGCTTGCGGAAACTGTAAGGCATCTGATCGGGGATTACAGAATAGTTGATGTGTCCACACCTATTACCTATGAGGTATGGGGAGGTAGGGTGAATGGCTCCGTTGTTGGATGGAGGTGGGATGACAGAGTTCCTGAGTGCCTTATAAAGACGGATGTTGATGGATTTTACATAGCGGGAATGTACTCTTTTACGATTCCTTTCCTCGGCGGATTTCCAACTTCGATGTTGAGCGGAGTCATTGCGGGTGAGATTGCAAATAAGGACTCAAGTGTACATTGAGGGATAAAAAATGAATAAATGAGGGGAAGCAACTAAACAACTAAAAATAAAAAGTAACTCAAAAATTAGGGTAAGAATGAACTCGAAGAAACTAAAAACTAAAAAATTTAAAAATCACATCCTTTAAGATGGATAAAAAATAAGAAGGGGTAGGAAGGTTGAGTAGTAAATTGGTGGTGGAATGAGCGGTAGCNGTAGGGATGTGGAAAAATTCAGATCCGCTGAGGAGGCTGTAAAGCTGGTTGAAGACGGGATGGTGATTGGTATAGGAACTGGAACCACGGTCGAACACTTCTTAAATCAGCTTGGAAAAAGAATAAGGGAGGAAGAACTTGAAATATGGGGAGTTCCGAGCTCTTATCACTCCCATATTCTTGCAATTGAGAATGGCATAGTCCCGGTAGATTTATTCCAGTTTGAAGAGCTTGATATTTGCTTTGACGGAGCAGATCAGGTTGATTCTGAGCTTAATTGTGTGAAAGGTAGGGGAGGAGCACTTCTTCGTGAGAAAATCATAGCTCAAGCTTCGGATAAAGTGGTTATAATTGTAGACTCATCTAAGATTGTGGAGAAGCTTAGTACTTCCGTTCCGGTTGAATTCAATCCGTTTGCTTACGGCAATGTTCGTAGACTGCTCAGGAAATTGAATGGAAGTCCACAGCTGAGAATGGCTAAAACAAAAATTGGGCCTTGCATTTCTGATAACGGAAACATGATTTTCGATGTTGATTTTGGTGTAATAGAAAATCCTTCGGAACTTGAATTGAAAATAAACTCTATTGCAGGTGTTGTTGAAAACGGAATATTTCCGGAAGGTTTGATAGATGTGGTGGTAGTTGGATATTCCGACTCCGCAAAGGTGCTCAAAAGGTGAACTTTGGGATGATTTAATCGGTCTTCAGACTTCTTGCTAACCTGAATTACTGGAATTTTTGATTAACCTCAACANATCCAAAAAATTAAATATTCTTTTCACATTTGAAAAATGGATATGACAACCTTCAAGCCCGAGGTTTTTGAGAAAGAACTCAGGGATATCCTTGATGAAAAGTTCATAAGGAGGGCTGTAAATCTAAAAAGAACAGGCAATATTTTCTCTCCCCTGTTCTATCTGCTTTTCACACGGATAGTTGAGCTATCAAGCATTTTGAATGATGTGGTATTGCCCAATCAACTCGAAGTTACTGAGATGTTCAGGACGAGGAAGGAGTTTCTCCAGCTTGATTACGGAACTATAAACGAGGCGGTGAAGAGAGTTTGGGTTTTTGAAAAGAAGAGGGACTCAGAATATGCCTTCTCCAAGAGTCTTGAGGACTTTATGTACATCATTTACAGGATGAGGGACATTCANAAACAAATAGATTCCCTTTTTCTGCGAAGTGTTGTTAGCTGGGACAAGGACACATTAACCATGATATATTTCACGATGTTGAAAGCCTTCTTGGAAATTGAGGAGGAGATAAATCAGAAGGTTAAAGAATTGAATGCTGTGGATTATCTGAGGAAGCTAATACTGAATATGTTTAGTGGAGAAAAAAGGAAGGAAGTAGAGGAGCTAATCTTTGCAGAGTCAGATGATGCTTTGTTGGAGCTGTTTAGAAGTGTTGTAGAGGGNAATAAGGAGGATGAGAGGGTCTCAAAGTTTCTCTCCGCTTTAAGTTCTTTGAGTGTAAGTGAAAGGCTTGCAATTGTAAAATCCATAGAAGCTATGGTTTATAACAAATAATTATTANCATTGGGCATACCTCTAATCAAAAAATCCGGTAATCAAAAAATATAAATTAATAACTTCCATAATGATTGGTCGTGGGGTGATGAACATTTTAGTTGAGGTAAGATTTCATGGGAGAGGTGGACAGGGAGTCGTTACCGCTGCAGACATGCTCGCGGTTGCGGGATTCAAGGATGGATACTATACACTATCATTCCCTACATTCGGTGCGGAGAAAAGAGGAACGCCAGTAGCATCGTTTCTAAGACTCTCGGATGAGCCTATAGTTGTCAGAGATGAGATATACTATCCAGATTATGTTGTTGTGATGGATCCTACGGTTATAGGACCCGTTAATGTTGAATCGGGACTGAAAGAGGGCGGAAAAATAATAGCGAACTATCCCAAAGGCTCAGAAGACTTGAAGAAAAGTATGGGTACAAAGGCAGAGGTGGATGTTTATACCATTAATGCAACCAAAATGGCGATGGAACACCTCGGAAGACCGATAACTAACTCCGCTATGGTGGGTGCACTCGTTGGTGCAACGAACATAATAAAACTCGACTCCCTCATTGAAACCGTGTACGAATGGTTTGGTAGCAAGGAACTCGCAGAAAAGAATGCCAAGCTAATTAAGGAGGCTTACGATTACATGAAGGAGGTTTGCAAATGGTGATGAGAATAACCTTAGGCGGTATATCAAAACCCCATTCATCGAAGAACATGAAAACAGGAGACTGGGGAACAGAGTTTCCTGTGGTTGATGAGGAAAAATGTACCGCATGTAAGGCGTGTGAGTATCTGTGTCCAGATAGTTGTATTGTGGTTGTTGAAAAAGGAGAGAAGAAAGTTGCGGTGCCAGATTACGACTACTGTAAAGGGTGTGGTGTGTGCTTTACCGCCTGCCCAGTGGACGCGATAAGAATGGAGCTTAAGGATATTTACAAGCTTGAGGTTTGTTGACTAATCGGGGTGTTAAAATGAAAAAGGTTGTAAGAGGGTTTTATTCAATTGCTCACTCGGTAAAGCTCTGCAGACCAAATGTTATTGCAGCATATCCAATCACACCTCAGACGGAGATAGTGGAAAACCTTGCAAAAATGTACGCGAATGGGGAGCTTGGAGATTGTGAGTATGTCACCGCGGAATCGGAGTTCGGTGCTGCATCCATACTTGTTGGTGCATCCGCTACCGGGGCAAGAACATTTACCGCAACATGCTCACAGGGACTCATTTTGATGAGCGAGGTTCTCTTGAATGCGGCAGGTATGAGGCTACCAATAGTTCTCGTTAACACGAATCGAGCGATATCTGCTCCGTTGAGCATATGGAATGATCATCAGGACAGTATGCTTTTGAGGGATGGAGGATTAATTCAAATTCATGTTGAAACGAATCAGGAAGCTCATGATATGGTTCCCGTTGCATTCAAGGTTGCGGAAAATTCCAAGGTGATGCTTCCGTTTATGGTCAATATGGATGGTTTTAAGCTCACGCATGCATATGAGCCGGTTGATTTACTTGAGCAGGAAGATGTGGACTCTTTTCTACCACCGTATCAGCCTCCCGCTTATCTGACCACAAAGAATCCTCTCACATTTGGGAGCTACGCACCTCCCCATTGCTATGCGGAATTCAGAGTTGCTCTGCAAAATGCAATGCTGAGGGCAAAGGATGAAATTGAGAGAGCGTACAAGGAGTGGGGAGAGATAATCGGCAGAGACTGGGGAGGGCATGTTGTGGGAGAAAACACCGACTCGGATTTGGTGGTTGTATCTATGGGTTCTCTGACGGGAATGGCAAGAGATGTTGTTAACCAGCTTAGAAAGGAAGGTATGAGTGTTGGTCTGCTCAAGATAAGGACATTCAGACCGTTCCCCGCAAAAGAGGTGAGAGATGAGCTAAGTAACGCAAGCAAAATCATTGTGCTCGAAAGGGCAGTATCGTTCGGATACGAGGGTCCTGTCGGTATAGAAGTCAAAAGTGCCCTGTTCGGCCTGTCTCCTGAGTTCTACTCATTTGCTGTTGGTCTTGGTGGAAGGGATGTTCCGAGAGAGGAGCTTGTGAAGATAATCAGAGATGTTTATGAAGGAAAAGTTGAGCAGGGATTCCACTTCAGAACGATTAAAGAGTTCGAGGAGGTGGTTGTTTGAGCTACTTCGGTCCCGGACATGGAGCCTGCCCGGGATGTGGGCTTACAATAGCGGTAAGAAATGTTCTGATGGCTCTCGATGGAAAGTGCTTCGTTTCGAACTCCACCGGATGCCTTGAGATAATCAGTTCGCAGTACGACAGAAGTGCTTGGGGTGTACCATATATTCACTCTCTTTTCGAGAATTCTGCGGGTGTTGCAGCGGGTATCGAACTCGCTCTTAAAGCCTTAAAAAGAACTGATGAGGGAAAGGTCGTTGTTCTCGCAGGAGATGGTGCAACAGCAGACATAGGTATAGGACCTCTCTCCGGAATGCTTGATAGGAATCACGATGTTATCTACATCTGCCTTGATAATGAGGCGTATCAGAATACCGGGAATCAGCAGAGCGGATTGACCCCTACCGGTAGCAATACCACAACAACACCCGTGGGAAAGAACCTTCCCGGAAAGGTTGGAAGGAAGAAGGATATGGTCTCCATCGCAGTTGGACATGGAATTCCCTATGTTGCGACAGCCACCGTGGCGTTTCACGCGGATATAAGAAGGAAGATNAAGAAGGCAGCGGAAATAGAAGGGGCGAAGTACATCCAGATCCACTCACCGTGTGTCACTGGTTGGGGGATAGATGGTAAGCAAACCTTGGAATCAGCAAAGCTTGCTTATGAGACCGCGTTGTATCCTATAGTGGAATTTGAGAATGGGGAGCTGACAAAGGTTAGGAAAATTAAGAACAGGAAGCCAGTAGAGGAATATCTGAAAATACAGAGAAGATTCAGGCATCTGTTCACTCACCCGGAGGGGGAGAAAATAATTAAAGAAATTCAGAGAATTGCTGATGATAATGCGAGAAGGTACAATCTTGATCTCTGAGAACTGAAAAATTTTTTATCCACTTCTTCTATTTTGGATGGTATGAGTGTTGATGCGGATATCGAAGACATTCCGGAAGGTGAACACCTTCTTAAGCTATGTAGGAGTATAAGAGATTCAATTTTTGAGAGCATTTCGAGATTTTCCGAGGTTGAGCTGGGCAAAAGCATTGGTATCGGAAAGGATGGCACACCCACAAAAAAGGTGGACAGCATAGCAGAGAAAATTGCAATTGAGAAATTAAGGAATTTTAGGGTTGTTAGTGAGGAATCAGGGGTAGTTGGTGAGGGCAATATATTTGTAGCTCTTGATCCAATTGATGGTACTTTTAATGCGGTAAGGAGAATTCCTTTCTATTCTGTGTCTCTATGCTTCTCAAGATCAGATAGATTGAAGGATGTCTTTTTTGCCTATGTTTCAAATCTTGAAACCAAGACTGAATACTATGCTGGAGGAAATTGGAATAAGGGTACAGCCTTCAAAAATGGGAGTAGGATATCCGTCTCAAGTGCTGAAGATGTAACATGCAACGCGATATTCTACTATCCCGATAGGCGTTACAACTTCAAAAGAATAAGAATTTTTGGAAGCGCATCTCTTGAACTTTGCTTAGTTGCGGACGGTAGTTTTGATTGTTTTGTGGATATAAGAAAGGGTGAGAAGGGAAATGGGATGTTGAGAGTTTACGATGTATCCGCGGGACTTTTCATCGCAAAATGTGCTGGGGCTGAGGTCAGCGACATCCAAGGAAATGTGTTGGACAACAAAAAGATATCAATGGATGAGAGGTTCACCCTCATCGTCGCAAATGCGAAGCTTCATAACAAGCTTATTAAACTTCTTGGATGAAGTATTGGGTGAGTCGAATGGTGATGTCAGTGTTGAAAAAGGTGGGATTATAAATGAAAAAGGTCTGTGTAGTTTACAAGTACGGCTCTATCGGTCTTGCAAGAAATGTTGCCGGATTTCTTGAGGAAAACGGACTGAAAGCAGACTTGTTCCATCTCCCATCTTCCGAACTAAACCGGTACGATTTCATAATAAGTGTGGGAGGAGATGGAACGATTTTGCAAATTCTTCAGGATTTGAAAGAATGCCCACCTATTTTCGGAATAAACAGAGGGAAGATAGGGTTATTGACTCATGCTGAACCTGAAAATTTCAAAGAGTTGCTTGAAAAAATTATCAGCGGAGATTTTGAGATCGAAAAATTCATGAGGCTGGATTGCTATTTGAATGGCGAGCTAATCCATACTTCGTTGAATGAGGTCGCGATTCTCAGTTCGGAACCCGCGAGACTAATTGGGATGAAGGTTTTCGTTGATGGTGTGGAGATAGAGGACATCCGAGCTGATGGCATGCTTTTCTCAACACCTCTTGGCTCAACCGCTTACGCTCTCTCAACGGGAGGACCGATAGTTGATCCGTATCTGCCCTCTATACTGATAACTCCAATTGCACCGTTTAAACTCGGGTGGAAGCCGTGGGTCGTGAACAAGGATAGCGTGATANGTGTTGAGCTCCATCCCGAGAGGAGTGCTCTTGCAATTTCCGATGGACAGAAGATGAGAAAAATTTTGCCGGGGGATGAGATTGAAATAAAAGAGTCTAAGTATCCTGCGGTGTTTTTTAAAACGCGGGAGAAAAGGATATGGAAAATTGCAGAAAAGTTGAAGAAAATAAGATAGTGTCGAGCTAACTTAGATCCTTACGGATTCCCATCCTCTTCTAACCGCTAAGGCAATTTTATGGGCAGTTATTTTATCGAAATGGTTGTACAGCTCAAGTATTATCGAACTCAAGCTTGTAACACCCGTTCTAGCGACCGCACCTATGAGAGGATACTCGACCTCGCAATGGAATTTTTCTGCGATTTTGTTTGCATTTATGCACCAGATCTCATCCCCAACGCTGTGGAAAATTTTTTTGGGGTAGTTTGCAATAACGATGATTTCTTTGCCGAGGTACACGAGCTTTCCATCGTTTAGGACTAAAATTTTCTTAACCCCATTGTTTTTTCTTCCGTTCACTTTTATCTTCAAAATCGTTCTTTCTGCCATTGATCTCATGTCAACTTTAAAGTCTCCTCCTTCTCTGTACACAGCCCTCAGTAGGATCTCTATTGGTGTTATCCTCCTCACACCGTCGAAAACTATGTGGTAGATACAGATCACCTCTCTTGATTCATCATGATAAATTATGATATATATAGGTTTTGGTATCTCCCTCATCTCATCCTATGACAATCGAAAGTATTTTAACGAGATCTGTAGACTTCAGGAGGATGAAGGTGGTTTTATCTCTTGGAGGTTCGGTTCTGGTCGGTGATGGTTTTAGTGCCGAGAGAATAAGATCTTTTGGAAAGATTATTGAGAAATTATCATCGGATCACATGATTTTCGTTGTAGTAGGCGGAGGTAGGATAGCGAGGAGTTACATTAACACAGCGAGAGAGCTTGGAGCGGATGAAACATACTGCGACTACATGGGGATTGAAGTAACAAGACTCAATGCAATGCTGTTGGCATTGACAATCAGATCGTCACCCAAGATGATTCCCACCGACTTTAAAATGGCTTATGAACTATCACTGACGCATCCGGTCGTTGTGATGGGAGGGACATTTCCCGGACATACCACTGATGCCACATCTGCGTTGCTCGCGGAATTCGTTTCTGCGGACATCTTCCTGAATGCAACATCCGTTGACGGTGTTTATTCGGAAGATCCAAAGCTCAATAGAACCGCCAAAAAATTCGATAGGCTAACCTTCGACGAGATGGTTGAATTGGTCTCGTCAAGAAAAGCCTCTGCTGGAGCGAGCAATGTCCTCGATCTTCTTGCAACGAANATCATACAACGAAGTAAGATAAGAACGGTTGTATTCAAAGGAACTCCGGAGAACATAGAGAGAATTCTGAGTGGTGAGGAGATAGGAACGATTATAGATGATTGAGTAAAATTATCGATCTCAGGTTTGCTTAGTTAGAAATGGCTGTATCCCTTGAACTCGATTCTCTCCAAGCGACCATCCCTTCTTTTAACCCATACCCCCTTCCCATCGATAACTTTTCCGATCAACATATCCTTGTCTTCCACATCCTCACTTGCTGTATAAGTGAGTTCGAAGTCTCCTCCTCCGTATAGAAACAGTCTAAGGGCTTTATCATAATTTACGAATTCGAGAAGATCTCCCAAGTCTATCAAATCCTCCTCGAGGACTATACCAACATTGCTCTTTCTCGAGATGTTGTGGAGGGATATGGCTAAGCTATCGCTTATATCCGTCATCGCTCCTGCGTAGGTAGATATCCTTAATCCATCCTCAATTTTCGGTTCTGGAGTTAGTAGTTTCTGTACGAATGGGATCTCATTTCTATCGAGCCCCTCGAAGTATTTTTCAAGACCAAGTTCTGCTTTTCCCGTGGTTCCCGTTATGTAAACATTCTCTCCTTCGCTTGCCCCGGAAAGTAATCTCGGATTTTTTGTGACTCCGATTGCAAATCCGGTGATGTACAGTTCATCCCCGAAATCGATATCCCCTCCTACTACCTCAACATNGTATTTTTCCGCCAATTTTTCGATTCCACTCAGGATTCCTGTAAAAAACCCCTCATCGATTCCCTCCCTCAGTGTGATATCAAAGAGGAAGTATTCTGGCTTTGCACCGCTTCCTGCAAGATCACTCAGGTTGACAGCAAGAGCCATGTGTCCAATTTCTTCTGGAGTCATGATCTCCGGGAAGTCCGTCTTCTCGTGAAGGCTATCGGTTGTGAAAACGAGGCATGAGTCTCCGAATTTTACAACAGCACAATCATCATCTCCCGCCCCAGCGATGACATCTTTCCGCCTTCTTTTGAAGATGGAGGTGGCGATTTCTATGAACTTGAATTCATTCATCATGCTCACCTTCCGGGGGGTTTAGGTCTTCAAGCATGCAGATGACTTTGTTCGTAATGTACAAACTCGTAAAGCTCTTTGCACCTATGGAGACTAACTTCGGGTTGAACTTCCGTATAGTTTTAAGCGTCACATCCTCAAAATCACCGTGTGGGAATGCACCGATCATTATGAGAGGGTCTTCAAGCCTAAGTTTTTCGTGGAATTCACCTTTCTCGGTTAGCAGGTAGAAATTCCTGTCCGAGTACTGTGAAAGAAGCTCTTCAAGGGAGGTATCCATTATCTCAAGGAGAATCTCGTCTGCGACAATCTTCTTTTTCGAAAGTAAGTCTTCCATTAGCCCGATGAATCTGTTGTAGTTTCTTGGCAGTCTGACCTTGTTTGACACTCTTATTATTCGATCGTTTATGGTGTGGATGTAGATGTCGGATACCCTACCCACTCTGGAGTCGAGAAGGGAAAGAAGGCATACATGGATTATGTCCGCTCTTCCTCTTTTTCTGGAGTTCTTGATTCTTCTCATTATCGTGTGGTGTTTAGAATCGTCTAATAGGATCTCTTCGGCTTTTTTACCCCTCTTTTTGGATTCCTTCAGTATCAACGGATGGTTTCTGAGGGTTTCAGGGATAGGCTCAATTGCTGATTCAAGGAAGATGAAACACGGTCGCATTGAATAAAGTTGCTCAATTTAAACTTAAATTTAATTGATGGCGGGATTTGAGTTTGGAGAGTGTTTGTATTTCTCCAAGATAGTCCTCGGGTTCAGAAAGGTTGAGAGGAATATGGTGGTGGGTGAATTTGCTGGAAGAGAAGGTTCGAGCTTCTACTTGAAAGAAATCATTGGAGAGATGATGGACATGCTGGACTAATGTAATCGTGGTTTTATCGCGATTCTTGGGTCATTGCTTAAGAGATCCTTTTACCTCTGATATCCGCGTAGCATCGTAAATCTCGGTGATATTAGCCTCAGACTCAGCCTCAACCTCATTAATCAAATTCTTGAAGGATCTTAAGTATCTTCCAACCTCTTCTGCTCCTTTGTCCGTTATCTCTACAGCGGTTCTCGGTCTGTCAGTAATAACCTTTCTTAGCTTTACGTATCCCTCTTTCTCAAGCCTTTTGAGGTGTGAATCGAGATTTCCGGGGGTTATTTCGAGGATTTTTAACAAATCTTTAAAGAGAACTCTCCCTCTCGGCAGGAGGTAGAGCATTACGCTCAGTCTGATTGGACTTCCGAGAGCNTGGTTCTCGATAAGCTCTCGAAACATTCTGTCACCTTATCGTCCTGAAGGCGGAGAACAGGTAGGTGACAATGGTGAGGCCAAAAGCGAATGCTACGGAAAATCCAGCATAGATCATAGTTATGGAGGATCCGGCGTAAACGATAAAGCCATCTGGAATTCTCATCATTGCCGGAATGGCTACGACTGGAATCAGGAAGGCTGGAATCATCTCCTTTTCAAAGCTCTTCGCTATGTAAAGGAATGTCAGAAACATCCCAAAGACCGAGATGCTGATGAAGGACAGGAATCCGATGGCGAGGGATTGATGAATTTGCAAATCTGAAAGGGTTTTGGGAATTAGCATCCATCCAACAATTGAACCGCATATCCACGATAAGCTTATTCCCATCCCAAAGGCTGGAGAGCTCCTTGTATCCTTTCCGTGACTTCTGAGGAGATTTATCAGTCGCTTCCATATCCTGNTGGAGACGAGTATGAAAACTATAAAGGCTAAGATCCAGTATGTGGCTGTTACCTGCCACGATACAACTCTTAGATGGAATGTTATCAGGTAGTAGAACACCATTGCGATCAGCCAGATTTGGAATTGTATCGCCGAATATATCTTCTCAGCGGATATCAGCTTTCCCTCAATCCTCTCAAGCACATCCTTCAGATCATCCGCATTCATCTCACTCATCTTCATATCACCTACCCTTGCTCATCTACTCTCAGCTCACTACTCTCGCCACATCCTCATAACATGGATGTAATTCATTCTTAATAAATTGGTATGCTCCTCTGAGTATCAGAATCAGGTGAGGTTCACATCTGGCAACAGAAGCCGGGACAGACTCTTATCGAGACCATGGTTGGATATTTGAGGTGTAAAAGAATAGACTGCAGTTCACCACATTAGGTATTTCTCTCGAGAAGACTTTCAGTGACAACAACCGCATCAAAGTAGAACACCTTCAATTCAATCATCCGAAACCTTAATCAAAAGAGGGCGGAATTCACAACTATGCTTGCTCAAACAATAGCCAGTGCATTCAAGAGCAGAGGTAAAAGAAGATTATCAAAGTCTGACTTAACATATATCCTGTCGTTTGACTTCAAGTGGTTCTCCCATAGCCTGAGTAAAAAAGTTGTAGAAGAGGCGATTAAGAACGGATTGCTTACATTCAACGAGGGAAAGCTTGAACCGACTTTTGATTTGAAGTCGGTAGAAATCCCGGTTGACTTTAAGCCGGATATAAAGAGAATTTTTACTTTTAGTGTTTTTGATGAGCTTGTGGAGTTAATATCTGAAAAAACGGGTCAGGAGAAGTCATTGGTTGTATCGATGGTTAACAAGAAGCAGGATGAGTTCAAAGGCAGTTTGTCTGCAGAGGTTGTAGCCTTACTATATGCAAAGGAAATTGGCATTGACATCAAGCCTTTCATACCGAAGGTCAGAGATGAGATACTATAGATGCGAGTGTAGAATGCGGGTAAGGTAGTGTTTTTATGGAATGCGGTAGATTGGGCTGGATGTGTTGTACTCATCAGGCATGCCATAATTTGGATGGAAAAACATCCCTAAGAAGATGTGGTGGAGATGAGCATTAAAGCAATTCCAGATGTGCCCGCTCTTACATTTGGGAAGAGGGAAAGGTGGGTGGTTGTTGCAGATTTGCACTTAGGGATAGTTGACTTTCCGGAAAGAAGTGTCGTACGCTCTCTGTCCTCCATACTCTCAAAGGGGTTTGATGGAATTGTGATTCTCGGTGATGTCAAACACGATATTGGTATGAGGAACAGAGAGAGAAAAGAGGTGGAACTCCTAATCAGCGAGATTAAAAGAAATGGAGTTGACGAAGACAACATAATTCTGGTGAAGGGCAATCATGATGGGGGGATTGATGATATGATAAGAACTACACCGTCCTCAGGGCTTGTGATAGGTGAAGTGGGCCTCTTTCACGGGCATGCTAAACCGTCTGAGGATGTTCTTTCATCCAAGTATGTTGTATTTGCTCATATTCATCCCGCCGTACTTCTTAAGGATGCTGTGGGTAGAATAAAGAGGAGNGTATGGCTCAAAGGGGAATGGGATAGGAGCAAGGTAATTGTAATGCCTGCATTTAATGAGTTGTGTGCGAGCATAGCTCTGAATGTTGAGAGGAGGATACTCTCCAAGTATCGAAGTCTTGATGAGTTTCAGGCTGTAATGATCGATGGAACACCTTTGGGCAGGATAAAGGATCTGGTGGAGCAGTGGTAGTAATTGATGGTAGATTGGTGGGATATTGATGGGGGATCGAGAACAATTGATGGAGCGGATTGGATGAAGAAACGATTAAAAACGGATAAGAAATGCGAAAAATACAAAATGAACAATGACAATTGATAACAGCAATCAGCACTTGCAATCAAACTGCAAACTTAAGGGGATAAAAAATATTTTAACTCCATCTCATGAAATTTCATCGGGAGGATTCTTATGTGGAGCATATTGAAGTCATTGAGGGAAAACCCCGAGATTCTCATTGAATCACAGAGAAGGAGGAACGATGACATAAGTATTGTTGAGAGAGCTATTGAGCTTGATAAGAAGTGGAGAGAAACGAGGTACGATCTTGACAAGCTTAGACATGAAAGGAACACAATCTCAAGGGAAATAAAGAAATTAAAGGGTGAAGAAAGAGAGAAAGCACTTAAAAAAGCTAAGAAAATCTCTGAGGCTGTTAAACATGGTGAAAAAGAGCTTAAACTGCTTGAGGATGAGCTAAANCGAATCCTACTGTCGATACCAAATATCCTTCATCCATCGGTTCCTATCGGTGAAGATGACACGGAAAATGTTCCAGTTAAGTTCTGGGGGGTGCCGAAGGTTCACGAGATGTTTGAAGAGGAATTTATAAGGCAAACGGGTGGGAAGTGTAAGTACGAGGTCGTAAAAGAACTTCCAACACCTCATGCGGATGCAACNGAGACCTCTGGGTGGACTGATGTTGAGAGGGCTGGAAAGGTTGCAGGTTCGAGGTTTTACTATCTGATAGACGATCTTGTATGGCTTGACTTTGCAATAACTCTCTATGCCTTGGACTATCTATCCAAAAAGGGATTCGTTATTGTTTCTCCTCCTTTAATGATGAACAGAAGAGCTTACTCAGGAGTTACCGCTTTTGAGGACTTTGAAGAGGTGATATACAAGGTGGAAGATGAAGATTTGTACCTCATTGCAACCTCTGAGCATCCTATTGCAGCCATGCATATGGGTGAGGTGCTGGAGGAAAGGGAACTACCCTTGCTGTACGCGGGTGTGAGCCCGTGTTTCCGAAAAGAAGCGGGAGCACACGGGAAGGATACTAAAGGCATCTTCAGAGTACATCAGTTCAACAAGGTTGAGCAGTTCGTGTTCTGCCATCCAAAGGATTCTTGGGAGTGNCATGAAAAACTCCTTGAGAATGTGGAGGAATTGTGGCAGGGACTCGAGATTCCGTACAGAATAGTGAACATCTGTACGGGAGATATAGGTATTGTTGCTTCGAAGAAATACGATCTTGAGGCATGGATGCCCGCACAGGGCAAGTACAGAGAGATGGTCTCATGTTCGAATTGCACTGACTGGCAGAGTTACAGATTAAACATTCGTTTTGCTGAGGAAAGGGGGAAACCTACGAAGGGATTCGTTCACACCTTGAACTCAACCGCAATAGCAACCACAAGGGCAATAACAGCTATAGTGGAAAACCATCAAGAAGAGGACGGACATGTCAGGATACCAAAGGCTGTTAGAAGATATCTTGAGCCCATTGAGTCCGCTCCCAAGGACTATTTGGTGCCAAAGGGCGGAGAATAAGAATCAGGAGTTAAATTGATCAGGGGTGGTGATGTGGAGTACTACATGATCGACTGTCCGATCTGCAACGATGGGAAGAAACACAGAGGGATAATAATAAAGAAGAGAGAAAGCGAGGATAGAGTAATAATGGAAGTTGAATGTGAGGATTGCAGGGAAAGGGGGACTGTAAAAGTCTTTAAGTTCGGAGGTGTGGAGGTTTACGACTTCTAACTTATTGTGAGATAGCGGATGGTTTGAGAACTCAAGTGAATGTATGTATGAGGAACGGAGCAATCGACTTAGTTTATTTTTCATGGACTGGAACCACGAAAAGAGTTTTTGAATTCATCTCATCATGGTTGACTCGCAGGGGCTATCAGGTTAGCTTGAAGGAGATTAAACCTTTAAGGAATCATTCATATTATTTCTGGTTGCTTCTGTCCTTTATACCATCATTTTCCGTTAAAATTGAACCCTTGGTTGTTGAAGCGGATGTTGTCTTCCTCGGAACACCTAAGTGGACTTTAAATTGTCCACCTTTTACGAGCTTCCTGCGAGATGCGGAGCTAAGCGATAAAAAAGTTTTTCTCGTGCTTGTTTATGGTGGTTTTGATGAGAAGAGGTATGCTAGAGTTCTTTCCTCCAAGATACAGCGAAAGGGTGGGAGAGTAATTGAAACAATCCTCGTTAAGCGGAAAAAAGTGGAGAACAATGAATTCGAGGAAGATCTGGCAGATGTTTTGAATAAGAGTTTTTGAGGGCTTCTGAACAATCTTTTTGAGGTATAGTTGTGGGGAATAATAATCTCTGTGACATTTGGTTAATTTTAAATACAGTCAATGACTTAGGACAGAAAGAGGTGATGCATTTGGAATTTTTAGAGATTATAAAGTTTCTAATAGTTGTTGAAGCGATAGGTTTTTTACATTTATATTGATTCGTGAGTCATTCGAGCANGGTGATCAGGGATTCTCATTCTCCAAGCACTTAGGGCTTGCGATTCTAACGACTTTGACATGGCTGTTCTCTCTTATAGGGCTCAAGGGCAAGGTTTTGATCGCTTTCCTGATCCTTTTAGTTNCATCACTCTACACTCTGAGAAAAAATCCGAGAATTTACCTTTCTAAGGATATTTTGTTTCAGGAGGTGATATTTCTAGTAGCGGTGGTACTATTTTCTCTCTACATAGCCACTAAGCCGGAGCTGTATCCGGAATACTCTGAGGATTTTACCGATTTTGCATTTGTCAAGGCTATTCTGAGGAGTGATGGTTTGCCGTACGATCCTTGGTTTGCGGGAGAACTCCTTAGATACTACTATTTCGGTCATTTGATGTCCGCGGTGCTGATAACACTCTCGCAAGTAAGGCCTGAGATCGGTTACAATCTCGCGGTTATATTCCTCTATTCGATGGCGGTACAATCAGCCTACGGTTTGGGGTATAACATGACGAAAAGTAGATTATGGGCCTCAGTTACACCCGTCATCGTCTTATTTTCGGGTTATCTTTCCGGATTTCTTCAGTTTCTTTCCTATTTTACCGGAAAGGAAATATTAAGTTACAAACCTTACAACGGTGAGTTTCTGGATTTTCTGCTATCGTTTGACTTTACCGCTTCAAATTGGGTTATACCTAATACATTATCTTTCTATCCTTTCTACACATTTCTTCAGGGAGATCTTCACTCTCATTTCGTCTCTATTCCGTTTCAGCTTGCCTTCGTCTCCGTGTGTTATTGGATGTATAGGGATAGGGTGAGTGATGATGGGTTGAACCTCATTCCAAGGGGCAAGATACTTGTAGCGACAGTACTCCTTCTGTTCTTCATTGGATTGAATCCGTGGAATTTTCCGGCAAATCTTCTTATCTTGATCTTCACCCTATATCTGTCAACAGATAGGAAGAGATTCATTACTTCGCTGGTGATAGTCTCATNGGTTTTCTTGGTTTCGCTTTATTTCGGTCTTGTAGGTCTGCTCGATCTGGNTGTGAAAACGAAGTTTCAGGAATTCTTACAGATCTTTGCCCTCTTCACTTTCGTATCTCTTTCGTATGTTTTCACCAACAGGAAGGGAGCCATGTACAGGGGTGCGTTTCTGATCTATCCACTGTTTCTGATTTTCGGGTTTTTAACACCTTTCCACCTCCTATTCATAGTTCCTCTCTTAATTTCGGTTTCCGTTCTGCTTGTGAGTGAGAGGAGCGAATTCTCAAACATTCTAACTTTTGTTTCTCTGCTACTCTTACTGTTCTGCGAGATTTTTTACATTAATGACCCTCTCGGAAAGCCAGCGGAGAGATTCAACACTGTGATGAAATTTTATCTTGAGATATGGATTCTTTGGGGTGTTGCGGTCACGGTTTACCTAAGTAAGCTTAGAAGTAGGGTTATTTTTGTTGTAGTTATCGTAATTCTTTTGCTCTCATTCTTGCATCCATTCGCAACGATAATATCGATGCCAAGGGCTGATTTTATGGGGAGCACGGAAGAATTTACTTTGAATGGGATGAAATGGTTGGAAGAGAAACATCAGGATGAGTATAAAGCCATCAAATGGCTTGATGAACATGTTAACGGTGAAGCGGTCGTTCTTGAGGTCTGTGGTAATCCGTACACGTATTCATCGAGGGTCTCGTCTTTCACGGGACTCTCGACCATCGTGGGCTGGAGAACCCATGAAATTATGTGGGGAAGAAGCTGGGATGAGGTGAGGAAGAGGTGCTTTGATGTGGATCTGATGTACATCTCCGCATCTAAGAGGTTGATAGAGATGTATGATGTGGATTACTTTTTTGTTGGAGAAATAGAAATGAGAACTTATGGAAAACTCGACTTTGAGAAATTTTCATGGTTGAAGGAGGTGTACAGAAACGAGAGGGTTGTGATATACAAGGTTGTGGTTGATAGTTGACTATAAACCCCTCAGGAATTCCCGCCTCAGGATGTCTGGGTTGTTAACGGCGAAATCGATAGTTTCGAGCAGTTTCTCTCTGTCCTCAGGGAGAGTACCCTTGAGGGGAAGATAGTTGGATGCGTGGTTGCTTCTGAATATTGTTCTACACTCAATGTCCTCCACCATCCATCTGAGTTCTTTGAGAATCTCAAGCTTACTTAAGGGAGAGAACAATCCTTTTCTGTACTCTCTGTACAGCGGTGTATTCGGAACGAGCATTAGTGTGAGAGCAGAGGTGTAATGTGGCTCGATTGAGTTAATCACTCTTGCGGTCTCCTTCGAATGCCGGAATGAATGATCTCTACCTCCTACTCCAAGTAAAACTGTTACGGATAGTAGTATTCCGTTCTCAACTGCTTTTCTTCCCGCTACAATCATCTCTTCCGAGTTAACACCTTTTCTTATCTTTTCGAGCAGATAGTCGTCACCTGTTTCTATTCCGAGATATACCATTTTAAGCCCATTCTTCTCTAATTCTGCAAGTTCTTCATCACTTTTAGACAACAGATCCTGAGGGCTTGCGTAGGCAGATATTCTTTCAAGTTCGGGATAGATTGCGAAGGAGAAATCCATGAGTTCGAGTAGGTGGTCTGTGGGTACAGCAAGGGCATTGCCGTCCGCAAAAAATATCCTCCTAACGGAGCTGTAGTACTTCTTGGAGATAATTAGATCCTCTTTGACTTCCTCAATATCTCTTATCCTGAATCTTTTTCCCCTGTACATTCCGCAGAATGTACACTTGTTGTGAGAACAGCCTATCGTTACCTGAAGTATCAAGCTGTTCGCCTCACTCGGTGGGCGGAATACTGGCTCTTCGTACCTCATCGATCTCAGAATAAGGTTTAGGAATAAATACCTGTTGGAATTCCAGTGGGAATTCTGTTCACCCTCTCCACAGATATGTAGTCCACCCACTCGGACTTACATTCGCACTCCACTTGGAGGAGTTTCCTATCCTGAGTGAGCGAGAAGCTTCTTATAGCCTCCACAACATTTTTGTCACACTTTCCGCAGTTGTGAGGTCCCCTTTTCTTTCCACCTGCAACCGGGTCNGATATAATCCTTAATTTCGAGCTCTTCAAAATCTCTACAGCACTCCATAGCCATGGAGGGCGGTATAGATTTCTCCACCACAGAAACTCAACATATGTTGATGATTGGACATTCATCAAGTTTAAGGACACTATNTCCGCTAATCCCTCATTGTTGAGAGTCTCGATTGATCTTAGGATGTCGTTTATAGCCTCACCTTCCGATATGAAGGGAGGCTTCAGCAGTAAATAAGCCTTCACAGATATTCCTGCAGATCTAAGAAAGTCGCTTGCTCTCTTAAATTCCTCAAAGCTGAAGCCCTTGTTTATTATCTCCATTCTTGTGAAGTCATCAGTGGTCTCTAAACCTATCCCAATCTCAAAGTAGAAGTCTCGGTCAACTGTTTCCACAGCCTCCTCAACGAATTCCGGGCGGGATTCAACGATCAGTTTTTTGATTCCGTGCCTTTCTGCGATGTCATAGATTTTACTCCTTAAGTTTCTGGAAAGCTCAGAACCATCAAAAAAGCTACCGGAAGTGAATATCTTCAGAATTTCAACTTCATCTTCGGATTTTAGCTTCTCTGAAATTTTCTCTATTTGTTTTTCCACCTGCAGTTCTAGGATGTCCGGAATTGAGTCCTTGCTGTATCCACACATTCTGCATCCGTTTTTCTTAGCCCAGTAGCATCCGGATGTCTTTATTATGGCGGTTAAACAATTTGCAATTCTGTCTTCCTCCCAAAAATAATCCTTGCTTATCCACAGCTTTGGTAGAATCCATCTCTTTTCCATAACTTCACCAAGGCCACTTTGTTCTNAGTATCTTTAGTTTATCGCCGTAATACAATCCCACAACGAGCCCTGATAGGTGAGCTATATGTGCCACACCTGTGATTCCGCTGTACGGAAGCATGAGTAGGTCGTATGCGGCGAATATCAAAAGTGCCATTCGTATGCTCATCGGTATGAAAAAGAAAAACAGAACTCGAATCTCTGGGGCTATAATTGCAAGAGTGCCCATGATTCCATAGATTGCCCCAGATGCTCCGAGGGCTCCTGCTGTGCTACCGGTAAACAGGGAGAAGGCTATGTACCCTATGTTTCCTGCAAGTCCCGAAAGCAAAAAGATCTTAAGGTAGTTTCTCCCACCAACTCTTCTCTCGAGTTCGGTTCCGAAGAATAAGAGCACTATTGAGTTTACGAGGAAGTGTCCAAACTCTCTGTGTAAGAATATGCTTGTAATCAACTGCCAAGGCATGTAGATGAATTTTTGAGGGAACAGAGCAAATATCAAAAATGATTGAGGGAATATTATCGAGATGAAGAACATAATTGTGATTATCCCTAAGAAAATATTGTTGTAACCGTATGATGTCACGCTCAGTTTGTTTACCCTAATCTTCCCACCCTTCTCAACAGGTATTGTAATCTTCGGTTTCTTTTTAACCTTTACGGGAACATTCCAGTAATCTTTTGCTGAAAATTCGCAATGGTGTGCCTCTGGAAGTCTATGATCAACACAGAATTTCCCTCCGCAGTATCTGCATTCGAAAGGCAGATACTCCTCCTTTCCGCAGTAATCACATTTAGTTCCCACTCTCATAACTTCTGTGAGAAATATTATTAATTTTTTTCCCAAAATTCCTCTCCTTAGATGAATCCCTTCTGTTTCGGCCCCTGAAATTTCATCATTTTTTGTGTAAGATTGTGCGGGAATGTGCGTGGGATTATACGGAGAAAGTCATCCTCAGAGCATTCCTAACTCCCGGTGCGAGACCGAGCACGATTAAAACGAATTTTATAAAGTTAACGAAGTTCTCGTCCTCATCGGATGAGTCGAGGATGTATATCACCGCAATAAAAACAAGTATTTTGGCTGGGACCATAATCCAAGGACCAAAAATGTCTATCAGAAATCTGGGAAGAACATGAAGCTCCCAGTATCCGAGAAATTGAATTCCGAGGAATGAAGCAAAGCCATCCGTCATGTGGGCAAAGAATACGGTTTTACTCAGCATGTTGTCCATTTTGGGATACANCTTTCCTGCTATAGCTCCATACAGCACGGTCATAGCGGTTGCGGATGTGAGAACAACGGGTATGAGCCAGATGTTAACAGGTGTGAGTGATGCAAATAGAAATACTAAGGTAGATATCGCCAGAATTGAGCCGAACAATCCGTGGTATCTCCAGTACTCGTTCTTCCTGACTTTTATCGATATTAGCAGGCTGGGAAATGTGATTAGAAAGATTAGGATGTATATGAATGGGGTCATGAAGAGGTATGATGTAGGAGGGCTTAGAAATTCCGCATCTTCGATTATCCTGACCGATGAACCGAGAACTATGAAAGGAATGTTGGCAAATACGAAGTATCTGTCAAAAACTATGTGTTTCCTGAGGTATTTGTAAATCAGAACAACCGCAATAACAAGTATTATGGCGAAAGTTATGGTGTTGACGGGGTTATAACCTTGCTTATAGACTATCGAGTCAATATAATATTTTTTTATAAAATCATAGATCGGATTCATGATTGCAACACTTCCCCTTCAGATTTTTAAATGTTTGCTATGCAACATGTTCGAGGGTAATATTTTTAACCACCTGTAAAAATTAAATTTATGGATACTCTGATTCTGACTCAGGAGGAGGTTAAACAACTCCTAACTATGAAAGATGCTCTAATTGCTGTTGAACACGCTTTTGAAATGCACGGAAAGAATGAAGTACAAATGCCAGCGAAGATATACCTCGAATTTGAAAAGGGAGATTTAAGAGCTATGCCAGCTTATCTTGATGGTAAAGCAGGAGTTAAATGGGTGAACAGCCATCCGGAAAACAATAAGAAGGGTTTACCCACGGTAATGGCACTCCTGATATATAATGATCCGGAAACGGGTTTTCCTCTTGCTGTTATGGATGCAACGCACATTACGAACATGAGGACGGGAGCGGCAGGAGGNATAGCATCGAAGCATCTGGCGAGAAAGGATAGTAAGATCTTAGGTTTTGTGGGGTGTGGAATACAGGCATACACGCAATTCATGGCTCACAAAGAGATTTTTGATGTAGAAGTGGTCAAATGCTTCGATATAAGTGAATCTCACGCGAGAAAATTCGTCGAGTTTTGCAAAAATCAGGGTGTTGATGCGAAAATTCATGAATTAGAGAAGGTTTGCGCTTGTGACATTCTGATAACAACAACCCCCTCAAGAAAACCCGTTGTTATGAGTGAGTGGGTGATGGAAGGAACTCACATCAACGCTATCGGAGCGGATGCACCCGGAAAGCAAGAACTCGATCCAAACATCTTAAAAAATGCGAGGGTCTTTGTTGATGATAGGGAGCAGGCATTTCATAGTGGAGAGGTTAATGTCCCTCTTTCTTCCGGAATTATAACCAAAAATGACATTGTAGGAACCATAGGTGAGGTTATAGTTGGAAAGGTGCGGGGGAGAATGGAGACCGAGGTTACGGTTTTTGACTCTACGGGATTAGCGATACAGGACATCTCTACCGCAAGTATAATATTCAGGAGAGCTCAAGAAATGGGAGTGGGAGAGAAAATAAGGTTTTTCGACTTTTGACCTTTGCGAGGAAACGCTTGAACAGGAAGATGTAGATGAGAGCGGGAGCATTGATTTCCGGTGGGAAGGATTCACTACTCGCGAGCTATCTTGCATCCAAAGAGGTTGAAATAGCATGCTATATCTCGGTTTTATCAGCAAACCCGAATTCGTTCATGTTCCACACTCCGAACACCCATCTGGTTGATGCAATAGCGTACCTCTCTGATAAGCCTTTGTTCAGGGTTTTTACGGAAGGGATAAAGGAGGAAGAGGTGGAGGACCTTGAAAAATCTCTCTCCGTTGTTGATATTGATGCAATTGTCATCGGAGGTATAGCATCGATGTATCAGAAGAAGAGGTTTGAGAAAATCTGTAGCAACCTCGGGTTAAAGCTAATATCTCCTCTTTGGGGGATGAGTGATGAAGAAGTAATAAATCTCGCAAAAGACACTTTCGAGTTCATAATCGTTAGAGTATCCGCGATGGGATTAGATGAAAGTTGGCTTGGAAGAAGGATCGATGATAAGGCAATCTCGGAACTAAAAACTCTTAAGGAAAAGTTTAAGATAAATATGGCTGGTGAGGGAGGAGAATTCGAGACCTTGGTTCTAGATGCACCATTCTTTAAGAAGAGGATTGTAGTCAAGGAATCCCATGTTGAGGCGAGTGGGCTGTCTGCAACGCTCATCATCGATAGGTTTGAGTTTGTGAATAGGAGGTAAAAAGTAAAATATAATGGACACTCTTTTTATTTCTAATCTTGAACCAAAATATTCCGATATATTAAAATAGTTTGAGGAAAATCAAATTTTTAAGTTTTAAGGAGGTATGTGTATGGCGAAGTATCAGTGCTCCATTTGTGGGTATGTGTATGATGAGGCAGAGGGGGATCCTGAAAGTGATGTTCCGGCTGGAACGAAATGGGAAGAGCTTCCTGAGGATTGGGTCTGTCCGGTTTGTGGAGCATCAAAGGATGACTTCGAGAAAATAGAGGATTGATCAGTTACTGTTGATGTTATAGCTGTTATTTATTTTTATCTTCTATTGGATTTGTTAACCTGTGGTNTAATAGCTTCAAGGTTTTTTGACAAACCCTCGAAAAATTTTTCTTTGAGCGGGTTGACTGTGGAGGGGGATAATGTGAACCTCTTCGGAACCGAGGTAGAGGTTCTGTTTCTACAGCATAAAGGGGGATACTCGCTTATCCATGGCACTACTCCGTAGATAGGGCAAGAAAGCAATTGGAAAAGATAAGAGAATTTTATTCTCTGAAAGGTAAGGTCTCAAGCTCCTCGAAATTGGAAAATTGGCTGAAAGAAAAATTATACTCGGTGGTTGTCAGAGGAGAAACTTTCTCCTCGGTCATCTTATATCACCTCCTTTTAACTTTTTAAAGAACTCTTCATCTTCTTGAATCAAAAACATGAGGATGTCTATCTTATCGAGCTTATCGAGCTTTATCAGAGTTAATNATGCTTCATCTCTTCTTTTGATAACTAACAGTTTGTTTTCGGTCCCGATATCTAAATCTCTCCTTGCATCAACAGGTATGGCTATCTGACCTTTTTCACTTACGGTTGCTACACAATACACGATTCTTTGCTTTGAGCGGGTTCCATTTGATTTTTTCCATTCCTCACCAAATTTGTAAGATTTTTCTTACTTATAATATTTTGAGTATTTGAACTTTTTGAGAGTGGTGACGAGAAATTAACAGAACCCAATGGTACGATGTTCAAATTCTGTTTCACCCATTTAAACCACTTTGTTTGGTCTTTTGAAAAATTTAAACGATTAATTATTCGTAAAGACCTTCAGGAGGGGATAACAAAAAATTTAACTACTTAAAATTAAAATTGATTCTGGATAGGGGGTGGAAAATTTGAAAATAGGGTTTGTTGGAGCTGGAAGAATCGGTTCTACATCTGCATTTACATGTTTACAGCATTTGAATGTTGATGAGGTTGCTATTGTTGATATCGTTGAAGATTTAGCTGTCGGAGAGGCAATGGACTTAGCCCATGCGTGTGCAGGATTGGATAAGTATCCTGTGATTAAGGGTGGTTCGGATTACTCTCTTCTGGAGGGTAGTGAAATCATCGTTGTTAGTGCAGGGCTTGCAAGAAAGCCCGGAATGACGAGACTGGATCTGGCAACAAAAAATGCAGGAATAATGAAAGATATTGCAGGGAACATAATGGAGAAATCTCCCGAAAGCAAGATACTTGTGGTAACGAACCCCATGGATGTGATGAATTACATCATGTGGAAGGAAACAGGGAAACCGAGAAACGAGGTTTTCGGGATGGGAAATATTCTCGATTCTTCCAGATTGAAGGAAAGGTTGTTCGCACACGGAGCCAGAAACATAAGGAAAGCCTACATGATTGGTGAGCACGGAGACAGTATGTTTCCCGCTAAAAGTCTTGCTGACTTTGATGGCGAGGTGGATTGGGAAAAGGTGGAGAATGAGGCAAGGTTCATAGCTGCGGAGGTAATTAAAAGGAAAGGAGCTACCATATATGGTCCGGCGGTTTGCATATACCAGATGGTCAAGGCTGTTGTTAAAGATACCAAAGAGGAGATACCTACAAGTGTAATCTTGGATGGAGAGTACGGGATAAAGGATGTCGCGGTAGGAGTACCAGCTATCATCGGAAAGGATGGTGTGGAGAGGGTTGTTGAGTATGATCTAACTGAGGATGAACTGAACTCCCTCAGAAACTCCGCAAGGATACTGCGGGAGAGGTTAAGTGAACTTGGCTATTAACAAGGCTGAACTTTGGTTTTTGTTTGTTTTTTCCAACTTCACCTTTTATTCTTTGTTTCTTCACTATTGCAGCCTAATTTGAGATTAGATCATGTATCTGCCACCGTTTATGTCCAAAACGGTTCCAGTTAGGTAGTCGTTCTCCGCTACAAAAACTACCGCATCAGCTATCTCTTCGGGCTTGGCAATTCTACCCAGAGGTATTATTTTCGCGAGCATGCCCTTCGTCTCCTGATCTATGATTTCTGTGTCGATGGGTCCGGGAGCTATGGCGTTAACGAGAATATTTGGGGCGAGTTCTCTTGCAAGAGAGAATGTAAATCCAATTATTCCAGCTTTGGAGGCTGAGTAATGTGCACCAATGACCCCTCCCATCCTTCCAGCAACCGAAGAAATGTTTACTATTTTTCCTTTTTTCATGTATCTCAGCACCTCCTGAGTGACTATGAACACACCGGTTAGGTTGGTGCTAAGNACATTGTTCCAGTCATCGTCATCTATCTCTTTTATGCTTCTGTGTTTTCCTGCAATTCCTGCATTGTTAATGAGCACATCAATCGCTCCGAATTTCCTTATTGTGCGTTCAACCATTTCCTTTACTTCTTTCCTNTTCGTCACATCTGCTTTTGCCAAAATAGCTGAGCAACCCAAGCTTTCAACTCCTTCTAAGGTCTNCTTTGCATGTTCTTTGCTTCTGTTGTAGTTTACAACAATGTTGGATCCTTTTTCAGCAAGTTTTAAGGCGATCTCCCTTCCCAACCCCCTCGATGAACCTGTTATGATTGCGGTTTTATTTTTCAGATCCATGTTGATCTGTTGTTTTAGCTCTTTATATTGTTTTGTTATTGAATTAGGTGTGTGCGTCTGAAAAGAGGGGGAGAAGCTTGCGGAGTAATGGAATAGAGGGTCTGCGGATCGGGATTGAATTGCAGGTAAGATGGATGAGGAGGTGTGAGTATAAATCGGATCATGGGAAAAAATTTATGAAGAGTGTGTGTATTGTATTGAAGGTAGAGCGGGGGTTGCCGAGTCAGGAAAAGGCGCAAGGCTTAAGACCTTGTCCCGTAGGGGTCCGAGGGTTCAAATCCCTCCCCCCGCATGTGATAAGAAGACAAATGAGCGATTTTTTAGAAAAATTATACCTGAAAGATATCTGTAATCAAGAAATAAAAGCCTATGAGCGAGATATTTCTGAGTTTTTAGAGGTTTGTTGTTACCAAATTAATGTTAAGAGCATAATAATTTATATAAACGAATTAAAAAGAATGTACAAACCGAAGACCATCAGGAACAAGATCACAAGAGTCAGAAGTTTCCTCACTTTCCTTGTTTTCCTTATCACCTGCTTTCCCTCTTCATCGAAAGCTACGAAAAACGGTTTCTCTTCTTCAACAACTAAACAGATCCTCCCCTTGTCATCCAGCCCAACCCTCTTTGCTCTGAGTGTTCCCCCTGAAGCTGTAAATTGTATCTCCAATCTGGATTTCGAAGTATATCGGGTTTCAGACTTCACTCCAATCAGCTGGTCTCCCTACTTCGTGTGGCGTCTCAATTATGACTATGTCTTTCTGATATTTGATTCGCTAAATGGTAGAGGGCAATCTGGTCTTATTTCTTCTCCGAATTCCGTTTGTTCTTTGATAACTCTTGCCCTCCTAAGCATTACTCTTTCACCTCCAACACTCATTTTAAGTTAGAGTCGACCATCGAGAGGAATGCAAGGTATTGGAGCCGAGTTGTTGGGATTCGAGGAGGGAGATGGAGATTAAGAGGAAGCAATCCACCACTGTAACGGTATTGGAGTCGTCTCGCCCCTCACAGCCCTCACAACATCATTCTCTGCAGTCACCTTAACATCCACATGGCTTCAATCTCTATCTCACTCTCTCCAGCTTTAAACACCTCAAAATGATATCATGCTCCCTATGTTCTTCGCCCTTTTCACATTTATCGATACTGTAGCACTCTCCCCAACCGCTCCAGAGCTGTCCGAAATTTCTACCATGAATGCGAATGATGCGTTTAATGAGATTTATTCGCCTCTTCTTTACCATCTTACCCGAACCATCGACACTGTAGAGCGTTGCCTTCGAGATGAGGTTGTACCTGTTGATGTCCGCTATCGGCTCTTCTGTGTCACCCATTGTACTCCAGCATGGAGTTCTGCGTTAGAGATCCGGGCAAGACATCGAGAACCTCAATCACATCTGATGGATAACTCAGCACGATATTTATGCTGCCAACCTTGCCGGCATTTATCTCAACTGGGGTCTACACGTCATCTCCATGCGTGGCTCTCGCCGAGCCGACGATTATGCTCGTGGATGGAGGCATCATTGGCTGTGAGACAACTCCTATGACTGTGGCGATTTCCATAGCAGTTGTGCTCAGCATGTAGATATCGTAGTCGAGATAACTATGTGCATCTTTTCCTTTTAAAGAGAGTACGAGCTTCCCACCGTTCTCGTTGGTTGGTATATAGCTATTGATGGATGGAGAGTAGCGCGTCACATCTGACAGGTCGTAAATCCTCTGTTTGTTGCTCCCGTCGGAATCGATCTTGTACAATTTATTCCCGACGAGGCAGAAGACCTTCTGACCGTCACCGCTTATTACCGGATATACATGGTACAGATACTCCAACGACGTTAGCTGCATCAAGTTCCCATTACCGTAGATGAACAATCCCTTCCTTCCCGTATCGGATCTGCTATCCTTCCGAAGCCAACTTCATGGCCGTAAGTGATGGAGGCACCGCTATACGATGAGGCCTGTGTTAAAATTTACAGCTCTTAATGTACACTTTTGGTTGGATCGTTGTAGCATTGGGTTTCAGAGAAAGGAAAGTGTTGCAGATGTTGGCTGAGATGTGATTTGGGAAGAACCTTATAAGAATTTAAAAGATTTTTTATATGCACTTAAATATATACACTCTTTCTGCATGTGATTTCGAGATGATACGAAAAGCTCTTACAGAAATTCACCTTGAAGTTATCTTTCGGCGACAATATTGCTATAAATCACTTTTTCATCCTTAAACTCAACGATAAAAATAACTCAAGATGGGTTGACTTTCTGTAAGCCTCTTTTTCCGTGCTTCGGTCAGATTCAAATTATCGATTTCCAATAACCGAAAAGTAAATTATAAAACTTCTAAAAAACATATTAAAAAATCATGGTAAAACACTCGGAAAAGATTTTGGCTGTTGATGTAGGCACAACATCAATAAAATCGGCAGTTGTGGATTTAGATTGTTTCGAAGCCCTATCGACATCCTCCACCAAAGCTGTTGTAGAGTATCCCAAGAAAGGGTGGGCTGAGAAGGATCCAGACACCCTGTGGAGCAGTGTACTAGATGTCATGAAGGAGTCACTCGAAGATCACAATGTGTCTGCTGTAATTTTTGGAGCTCACATGGCTGGTGTTTTACCCGTGGATAAGGATGGAAATCCACTGAGGAAGATAATAATATGGCTCGATGAGAGAGCCGAGGGTTTACCTGAAGATTTGTGGAGTGGAATTTTTAAAATACAGGGTTATTCCGTGTTTAAACTCCTGAGGTTTTTGAGGATAACGGGTGGAGCTCCGAGCAAGACAGGAAAGGATGCGATATCCAAAATAATATGGGTAAAAGAAAACGAGAGAGATGTATTCGAGAAGACATACAAAATCTTGGATGTAAAGGGGTTTTTGATAAATAGAGCAACAGGAAGTTTCATCACGAGTCCAGATGAAGCACATCTAAGTTGGCTTGCAGACACGAGAGATGGGAGAATAAGGTGGGCGAAAACACTCTTAAAAGACTATGGATTGCAGGAGGGTCTGTTTCCAGAAATAAAAAATTCCACGGAAATTGGAGGGTATCTGAAGGAAAGCGTAGCCAAGGAGATTGGAATCGATCCACTGCCTGTTATCGTTGGGTCAGGAGATGTATGTGCAACTGCTGTCGGTTCAGGTGCTGTTAAGCCGGAGGAGTTGCACATATACATAGGCACGAGCAACTGGGTTGCGGGACATGTGGTGAGGAGAAAAACGGACGTATTTCACTATATTGGCAGTCTCATGAGTGCAATTCCTAATAGATATCTGCTGATTGCGGAACAGGAGGTTGCGGGAGGTGCTCTGGAGTGGGCTATGAAGCTTGTGGGTATTGAAGGGGATTATAACCTCGTGGAAAGGTTGGCTGAGAGAGGCAAGGTTGGAAAACTCATTTTTATGCCCTGGTTCTTTGGGGAAAGAGCTCCGGTAGACGATCCTTTTATTCGAGGAGGGTTGGTGAATGTGGGATTGGATGATGGGAGGGAGGAGGTACTAAGGGCTATGATGGAAGGAGTAGCACTGAATATAAAGTGGGCCTATCCATATATGGAAAGGATGACGAGGACTCAAGAAGCGGTTAGATTGGTTGGTGGTGGAGCTCTGTTCGATCTTTGGAGCCAGATTATTGCAGATGCAATAAAGAGACCTGTTAAAAGATTAAAAAACCCAGATCAAAGTGGTTTAAGGGGTTTAGCGGTAATGGCTGATGTTGGCTTGGGGAGGGAGAACTTTGAAACTGCGGTTTCGAGATTTCAAATTGAAAGGGTTTTCAAGCCCGGTGAGAATGCAGTAGTTTATGATAGGATGATCAAAATATACTCTGAGTTGTACAGGAAGTTAAGAAAAATTTACCGGGAGCTGAATAAGGTGAAATAAGGGAATAAGAGTTGACTAAATTTAAAATTTTAGAGATCCGGTGTTTATGATTTACACAGTGCAAGATCACCCCTTTGTAGGCTTGAATATCACCTCGTTGACTATTTTCTTGAAAATATCTTCCACGATTTCAGGTGGCATAGCATGTATCAACTCGTTGATCAACTCCATGTTCTCTGGCAGTTCTCCCTCTCTCAATCCCAAAGATGAGAGGAAGTCTCCCTGAATAATCTTTTCGATATCCACTTCTTTGTGTTTCTTAGCAGATTCAACAGCCATCTTCAAGTCTTTTATGAACTCTTCAACTACATGAGCGTGTCCCGGATTTATGGAGAAATGCAGGCTTTTTGGAAAGTTGAGGTGCTTAGATCCGGGTTGGGATTGGACATACCAACCTCTCTCAGCCATTATTGATGAAACCCTGAATACATTAACCACATCTGATCTAAACGCGATAACACTTCCCTCTGGATTGCCGATAACCTCTAGCCCAATTTCTGGTAACTCTTTGAGCAAAACCTTCTTTACCCTCAAAATCATCTTAGCAAGCCTTAAGTAACCCTCTTTTCCGAGATACCGGAGAACAGCCCATGATGCAGACAGAGTACCAGCAGATCTCGTGGATAACACCGCGGTGTTTACTATCGGGTACCCGGGCCATCTCGCCATTACGAAGATGTGGTTCCCTCGGTAATCGGCGTTTCTGTGGAGGAGAACTGAGGCACCCCTCGGGGCGTAACCGTATTTGTGCAGGTCTGCAGAGATAGACACAACTCCCTCAACCGAGAAATCAAATTTTGGAACTCTTTCTCCGAGTATCTTGAAAAATGGTAGGACAAAAGCCCCGAGGCACGCATCAACATGGAGCCACAAATTCTTCTCTATACAGATCTCAGCAATTCCTTCCACATCATCTACCACGCCAAAGGGATAGTTTGGTGCGGATGCAACAACCATTGCAGTTCTATTGTTTATTGCAGACTTCAGCTCCTCTAGATCTGCTTTGTAATTCTCATCAACTCGGATTGTTACGGTTTTTACACCCAAAAATTCTGCGGACTTGTAGAAGGCAGGGTGAGCGGTAGAGGGTAGAATAATTTCCGGCGTGGAATTACTTCTTTTTCTGAACAGATCCCTTGCGGATTTCACCGCGAGCATTATGCTTTCTGTCCCTCCGTATGTGAAATTACCAACTACACTTTCATCTCCGTTCAGAAGGTCAGCGGTTATCGCAACAACTTCGTTCTCCATTTTGAGGATGCTCGGATATACCGTGAAATCAAGCATGGTCTTATCCATGTAAAGCAAATATGCGGTTCTCGCAAGCTCTATAACATCCTCGACACCAGCATAGTATATATGTCCCCACATTCTCATGCTAAGTGGATCCATGTCTTTTTCAGCAATCTCCTTCAATCTTTCGATTACTTCCTTTTTATTCGAAGATTCATCTTTTAAACCCTTCATGAGAACCACCCAACATGAAATAATCAGTATTTTTAATTATTTAAAATTTTTCTTTTTTAAAATTATAAAAATTGATAAATCTGTGTCAAAAAAATTTTATCTACTTCGAATCGACTATGGTTGATGAAGTGCTTCGTAACGATCATATTGGATGGAATTAACAACAAAACATTCTGGAAATTGATGAAAAAGGGCAGATTACCTTTTATAGAGGAGCTCTCAAAAAACTCGAAGATATATAAGGAGTGTATAACGGTTTTTCCATCTGCAACCGTTAGCGGACACGCATCCATATCTACTGGAAAATTCCCCGCTGAACACGGACTTGTCGGGCAGGCATGGTTTGATAGGGAGCGAAGAGAGTACATAGGTTATGATTTCGAATTAACGATGCCTGATAACTGGGTTGACGCATCAACAAACCTGAATGATGAGCATTTAACAGCAAAAACAGGTTTTGAGATTGCAAAGGAACTCGGTTTGAGGACTTTTAGTGTTGATTTGGTTAGAAAAGGTGCGGATTTGAAGATGAGTTTCATTAAACCCGGGGAAGACAAGGGATTCACCTCGAGTAAGCTGATGTTCCTCAGAAAATTTGCAAGGCACACATCAACTAAGAAGTCCTCCCGGATAAAAAAATTGCTGAAGAAGGTATTCCCCTTCCATGTTCTACAGCACGAGATAGCGGTCGGAAATACTATAAGGGCTGTTAGATCGGGGTGCAGATTCGGAGTGACATGGTTCATGGAATCAGATGCGGTAAGCCATCTCTATGGTCCCGACACTTTTGAAGGTGAACATGGAAAGCGATATTTGTACGACTCCGCTGAGGATGCAGTTAGGGATGCAGATGAAGAAATCGAAAAGCTGTATAAGAGACTAAGTGAGATGTACGATCCGGTTTTAGCAATACTGACTGATCACGGTCAAAGCAGGATTGAAAAAGGCAAGAAGTACAGAGTGGATCTGTCGGAGGTCTTTGAAAAAGATGGGATAAATGCTTTCACAAACATTGATCCGCATGAATACGAAAAAAGGACAGGGAAGGAGGGTGATGTGATCTATGCGGTTAGTGGACCGAGAATGGCACACATCTATCTTCTTAAGGACGTGCTCTCCGAAGTTCTCGATGTGTTACTTTCCCTATCTGCTGTAGAGTTTGTATTTTTCAGAGACGGTGATGGATTGAAGATAGGTTGTGACGGCGAGGTTACGGATTTTGACGACTTTGAGTTCGGAGAGGAGTATCCGTACGCAAAAAAGAGAGTAATTGGATTGATGAACAACGAGAGGTGTGGAGATATAGTTGTCTCCTCTAAAAGAGGATATCAACTTGAGAGGTCGGATTATCATGGAGGGCATGGTGGTTTGAATTACGAGGACTCAACGGGATTTGCTCTGATACACTCTCCGCATCAAAAGGAGGAAATAGTGGATAGGTGCATGGTTACGGACATCCTTCCAGAGATCGTGGGAATGATGGTTGAGAGAAGATGATTGAGAGAAAATGAGCGAAGGAGAGTTGTTGGAACAAATACTCGAGGAGATACTTGAAATGCTGAGGGTAGCGAGGGTGAGAGAATGGAGACCATGGGAACTGCAGGATGAGTTGAAAAAGATCTCAAAAAGCACAACCGTTGTTGCGGTGGGGGATGATCTGTCATTCACTCTAAAAACGGAAAACGAACTTGGGATTGAAAGTCGGTTAAATGAGATCGGGGGGAAGATAACCAGAATATATCCTTTTAAACTCGCATATAGGTTTGATAGAGGTTTTATAGCAATTGAAAAGAACTTCATCAGGATCGGAAGAGAGATAGATGAAGAATTGTTGAAAAGAATTTTTAAAATCTCCAAATGAAAAAACAAAAAGTTTTTAACACCAATTATAATGCGAATATTACACATGACTACCCGAAAGCCGTTGAAGACGAGGAAACTGATTATTTTGTCCATAATCGTCGGGNTCATTTCTGGATTAGGTGCTTTTATCTTCTACACATTGTTGGAGGTCTCCACGAAATTTTTCATAGAGGGGTTGGGAGGATACNAACCTTATCCCGCTGGAGGAGATGTGGAGGTTACGGGATTTGTTTTTAACTCTTTTAAAATACCTCTCTTCCTGATTCCGGCAATAGGAGGAATACTAAGCGGTTTTATTGTGTATTCTTTCGCACCGGAGGCTGAAGGGCACGGTACGGATGCGGTCATCAAATCTTTTCACAAAATGAAGGGAATAATAAGGTGGAGGGTTCCCGTTGTAAAAACGATTGCTTCAGCCATTACCATCGGATCTGGTGGTAGTGCGGGGAGAGAGGGGCCAATTGCACAGATTGGAGCTGGTTTCGGATCTTTTCTGGCTTCGTTGTTCAACCTTTCGGACAGGGATAAGAGGATACTGGTGATATGTGGTGTATCGGGTGGCATAGGTAGCATATTCCAATCTCCAATGGGAGGGGCTCTTTTTGGTATAGAGGTGCTGTACAAAAAAGATTATGAGGTTGAGGCAATTGTTCCGAGCTTTACATCATCTATTGTTGCCTACACACTGTACAATCTAATCTTGGGGTTCACGACAGGGGTTCCGTTCGGATCCCTCAGGATTTTTTCGACCCCTCCTGTGAAGATCACATCTCCTGCAGATCTTGTGGTTTGTTTAATCATTGCAGTTTTCTGCGGTTTGGTGGGGTTGGTATATATAAAAGCTTTTTACACAACCCATAATTTGTTCAAAAAATTAAAAGTTAGGAATCACTTCAAGCCGGCAATAGGTGGGGTTCTTACCGGTTTAATCGCCATATACATCCCGGAAGCCATGGGTATGGGCTACGGACTTGTTCAGCTTGCTATTGATGGTAAGATCATTAATGTGTACGGAGCATCTGCGTTAATCTTCCTGATAGCTTTTATATTTGCAAAAATTATGGCAACATCATTCACGATAGGCTCTGGAGGAAGTGGAGGGGTGTTTGCTCCGTCTGTTGTTATTGGTGGGATGGTTGGAGCTCTGTTTGGGTATGCTTTTCAGACGATTGGAATTGTTGAAGAACCTGCATATTTTGTTTTGGTAGGTATGGCATCTTTCGTTTCTGCTGTTGCGAAAACACCTATTGCATCCATAATAATGGTTCTGGAGATGACTGGAGGGTACAATCTTCTGCCCGTATTGATGATATCATCCATTCTTGCATACAAGATCACTGGAGACCACTCAATATACAGCGAACAGGTTCCAACGAGAATCGACAGTCCCGCACACAGAGCGGAAATGGTCATCGATGTGTTAGAAAACATAAAGGTAAGGGATGCCATGGTTCCTGCGGAGAAAGTTATAACTCTCACCAAAGAAAGGACATTGAAAGAGGTTCTTGAGCTGATTGAGAAAACGGGACATATGGGTTATCCCGTTTTGGAGGATGGCAAGGTCATCGGAATAATAACCTTCGAGGATGTCGAGAAGGTTCCGGTTGCGGATAGAGATAAAACAACGGTGGGGGAGATCATGACGAGGGATGTTCTTCCAGCCTATCCTGACGAATCTCTTGAAGATGCTCTGAAAAAGTTGGCTTCGAGAGAGATTGGCAGACTTCCGGTGCTCTCAAGAGACAACTCCACACTCTTGGGGATAATAACAAGGTCAGACATAATGAGGGCTCATGCCAAAGAGGTACTAAAACTTGGTAAGTAGCTTAATAATTTATCAATGTTGTGAACTATATCTACACATCCACTTTCCTCAAATCGAGATACATATCGTACTCAAAATACGGATCAACGACTTCAAAACCGAGTTTTTTGTACACATGTATTGCTCTCGCGTTCGTTCTCTCAGTAACGAGCATTATTCCTTTAAATCCAGCTTTTTTAGCGAATTTTATCATTCTTTTCATCAATTCTTGTCCGATTCCTCTGTTCTGAGCAGATTGGTGTACGAATATCGTCACATCTGCGTTTTTTCCATCTTCGGTTGGCACGATCACGATATGTCCTATAGCTTTCCCGTCCCTCTCTGCGATAAGACCAATTCCAGTCTCAGATAAATAGTCTATCCAGTTCTCAATGCCCTTCCTTGTTGTTGGTGGAAGTCCGAGACACCTTAGCTCAGGGTTGAAGGTCTCGTACATCTCAATTACTTTCTCTCTGTCCTTGGAGTGATCGTACTTCCTGATGGTGTAGGCTTCCCCTTTTCTGTCTGTAACAGTTTCGGAATAGTCTTCTTCAACAATCACACTCGCCATTCCCAATTCAAATTTGTAAAGAATGTATTTATTATTTTCTTTAGATTATTAATCATTCTATATCCTCAATGGGTTTTTAAAAATTTGTACTTGGGGAATTTAAGAGAGAGCATAAATTTTTCTGTATATTTTTATATTTTTGATTTTTTTGTTTTGTAGCTCTCTAACATTTTCAGCATCTCTTTCTCGCTAAGATCATGCCACTCAGAATATGCATCCGCAACTGCAAAAGGATGGAAATCTCTCAGATTTGCTGTAATCACATCACATTCTTTCGAGATCATATCTGCCGAGTTCTTAGAGGCGGTTGGTACCGCAACGATGATCTGCTTATAAGCTCTTTTTAGACCCCTAGTGGCACACAGCATAGTGTATCCTGATGCAAGACCGTCATCAACAACAATGCAAGCATCCCTTTCGAATTTTAGGAATTCTTTGGGAATCAACTCAACCCTCCTTTCTACTTTTTTCTCGGCCATCTTTTTCTGAGATTCTACCACCTCATCGCTCAGGTGAAACACATCGATCGCTTTTTCGTTTAGCAATACATCCCCGAACATGTTTACCGCTCCGAATCCCGCCTCTGTCGTCCAAGGAAAGGTAATTTTCGAAACTACGATAAGCTTCAAATCTGTGTTAAGCCTCTCTGCAATAGCAATTCCGACTGGTACACCTCCGGCTGGTACAGCAACCACTTCCCAGTCTAGATGTTTGAAGTGCTCTTTGATTAGTGTGGTGAGAACCTCTCCTGCGTGATATCTGTTCTTAAAGACTCTCAGTTTGTTGTGGAGATGTTCATTATGAATTATCATTTCTCCCAACTCTAAAATGAAAAAATTTATCTTTTTCTGTGCACTTTTTTAGCTATGACTCGGCTTTTCGGTGGTGAATTTGGGGAGGCTAAAAAAGCGGTAGCCTATGTTCTGGCTGATAATTTTGTTCCCGCTCCTGGAAAGTTCGTTGGAGAGTACGGCTTCTCAATGTTTCTCAAGATATACGGAGATGAGGAGATCGGACTCCTCCTCGATACGGGGGCGGGATATGCGATTGAGAATAATTTTTCTGCGTTCGATCTGTGCTGGGATGAGGTGGACTACATAGTTTTGAGCCACAGGCATTTTGACCACACCGGAGGTTTGTTGAAGGTGTTGGATAATGTGAACGCCCCCATCATAGCCCACCCAAATCTATTCAAACCGAGTTTCCTGTGGGTCAGGAATAAGTTGGTAGACGGATCGTTTCCGTTTCCGGAGAGCTCCATTAAAAATAAAGCGAGATTGTATCTGGTGAAAGATCCGTTCAAGATTGCTAACGGTGTTGTTGTTAGTGGTGAGATCCCAAGGGTTACTGAATTCGAAAAAACACCAGAGACATTCAAGATCGAAGACGGAAAGCTTGTTCACGATGAGATGAACGATGATTTCTCGATATACATCAAAACGAAAAATGGTTTGAGTGTTATAACCGGCTGTGCACACTCAGGAGTTGTGAATGTGATAAAGCATGCTGAGAGCCTTGCAAAGGAATCTCCGCGACTCGTAGCAGGTGGTTTTCATCTTATTTTCTCGGGTGAAGACAGGATCAAGTCGACTCTCAGGGAACTGGAGAAAATTGAGGTAATTGCTCCGTGCCACTGCACTGGCTTGAATGTTTGCGGAGCCATCATGGGAAATTACCCATCGAAGTATCTCCAGCTCGGAGTGGGGGTAAGATTCGAGCTTTGATGAACTTTCTTTTTTCACTTTCTAATTCTCAACTATCTCGATCTCCGTAATCCTGTTGTCAGCGACGATGAATGCTTTGTAGGATAGCTCTGTTGATGATACTATAAGCCACACTTTATTTGGCCAGAGCGACATGTACATCTCATCTACTGATGAAGGGTAGGGGGAGGAGGGATGAGAATGGAAAAAGCCAACGACATCGAGACCTCTCTCCACTGAGTCCTCATATATTCTGATAAATTCTTTGGCATCTATCTGGAATCTGATGGAGGAAGAAAGTGTGTTCTCGGTAAAGTGTACCTCTTTAACCATGAAGTTCAGGTCGTCTTCAGTTCCTACGAGAATCCCACAAATCTCCAGATGCGTCCTTTTTGATTTTTCGAGGATCTCGAAAATCAAGCTCTTGGGGATGTGCACCTTCATGGAAGCCTTCATAAGCTAACCCTCACAGAGTCTATAATTTAGTTTAGCCTATGAGCAAGAAATCGTTTTCGAATGCCCTTACAATTCAGTTGGGGTCGGCCTCTCAGAAACTAAATGAAAAAACGATTAAAAACGAAAGAGTTAATAATTAATGAGTTTTTAAAATTATTAAGCATTAAAACCTTAAAAAAGGAAAAGGAGGGAATATTGTGGAGAAAAGAGATGTAGCCATCCTTGGAGTTGGTCAAACAAAGTTTGGCCATCACCCGGACAAAACGCTTGTGGATCTTTTTGCGGAAGCTTTTTATGAAGCTTATAACGAATCGAATATCGAGTTAAAAGATATAGAAGCCATATATTATGGAAATTTTGTTGGAGAGATGACTGATGGCTCTGCAAACCTTTCAGGGTTTATTGCAGACGAAATTGGGTTGAAAGGAATTCCTGCAAGAAGGTACGAGGCTGCGTGTGCGAGCTCATCTGTAGCCTTCAGAGAGGCATATCTTGCAGTGGCTTACGGCATCCACGACTGCGTTGCTGTTGGGGGCTCCGAAAGGCTGTACAATGCAGGCACCGCGATTGGAACGAGAGCTTTGGCGACAGCGGTAGATGGACTGCATGAGATGTCTGCTGGTCTGACATTTCCCGGAGTGTTTGCTCTGGCGACGAGACTCTACTCGAAGAAGTACGAAATCCCTCTTGAGAAGCTAAGAGAAATGATGGCTATGGTTTCTGTTAAGAACCACAAGTACGGAGCGTTAAACCCGAAAGCTCAATTCCACAACAAGTTTGGTGATCTAAGGGTGGAAGATGTCCTGAACTCGAAGGTTATATGTTCTCCCTTAACACTTTTCGACTGCTGTCCTATGACTGATGGTGGCAGTGCGGTGATTATCGCAACCGCGGATTTTGCAGAGGAAGTAATAGATAATCCGGTTTACATCCTCGGTACTGGGCAGAGTGGAGCGGGGGGTCTGTTCAGGCAGAAGGAAGACATAATAAGAGCGATACCGAGAAAGAAAGCCTCTGAAATGGCATTCAAAGAGGCAAACCTCACACCCAAGGATGTGGATTTTGTTGAAATTCACGATTGCTTTACGATTGCGGAAATTATTGCTACTGAAGCAATGGGATTTTTCGAATACGGGAAAGGAGCTAATGCGGTGGTCGATGGCATCACATCTATTGATGGGGACTTGCCTGTAAATCCCGACGGTGGGTTGATAGGGAAGGGGCATCCTGTAGGTGCGACTGGTACATCTCAGATATACTCTGTTGTCAAGCAACTTAGGGGAGAGTTCAAATACAACCCGGTCAAATCTGCTGAGGTTGGTATGACTGACACGCTCGGTGGGGATTTTGGAACACTCGTAAACATAATCCTTGGCATCCACAGGAGGGGATAGAAGATGTATGCGATCACTTTTAAGGAATTTTACGACTCACTGCTCGAGGGAAAGCTTATAGGCATGAGATGTCTTGATTGTGGAGCATACACATGCCCACCAAAAGCTGTTTGTGATGAGTGCGGGAGTAAGAACCTTGAAAAAACCCTGATGTCTGGAAGGGGAAGGATTACAACCTTCACAACCACCTACATCGCTCCTATGGGTTATGACAAAGAGGTTCCATATACTGTGGCAATGGTCGAGCTCGAGGAAGGACCGTGGATTGTAGGAAGACTTGAAATAGAGAATGCAGATGAAATCGGACAGGAACTCTTAGGCGAGGAGGTAGAGGTATTCGGAAAGGAGTTTCCAACCGAAATGTTTTATCCGGACAAGAAAAGAAGAGTAGTCCCAATTTTCAGACTTCTTAGAAAGTTTTAGGTGGTTCTATGGATTTCGATTTAAGTGAAGAACACAAAATGATTCAGGATTCGGTTAGAGAATTCTCTGAGAAGGAAATAATGCCTTATGGGAAGGAATATGATGAGAAAAAAGAGTATCCAATGAAAATCTACAAGAAGGCATGTAAACTCGGTTTCATCGGAGCGAGCATACCGGAAGAGTACAACGGTGCTGGAATGGACTGTGTTGCTGAAGCGATAATAAGTATGGAGTTCTGCAGGGCTGATTCTGGCATAGGTTCCGCAATAGACCTTGCAACTCTCGGAGTGCCGATGATACGATATTTTGGAACGGAAGAGCAGAAAGAGATGATGGCGAGAGTGCCGAAGGGAGATGGACCGTCTGCAATAGCCATAACCGAGCCGGATTGTGGAACAGATGTTTCGGCTATGCGAACGAGAGCAATACTCGATAGAGGCGAGTGGGTTATAAGTGGAACAAAGCAGTTCATAACAAACGGAAAGGTCGGGATATACACTGTTGTCCTTGCAAAGACAGATGTTGAAGCAGATCCACCGCATAAGGGCATTTCTGCGTTCCTCGTTGAGACTGATAGAGATGGCTATCAGGCAAATCCAATCGATAAAATGGGAATGAACTGCCACGATACAAGCGAGGTTGTACTGAAAAATGTTAGGGTACCTAAGGAAAACCTCATAGGTGAAGAAAACAAAGGCTTTTACCAACTCATGAGGTTCTTCAACGAGAGCAGGATCAAGATAGGAGCACTCCACTTGGGGATAGCCATAGGTGCCTACGAAAGAGCTCTCCAATACGCAAAGGAGAGGAAAACCTTTGGAAAACCGTTGATAGAGCACCAAGCGATCCAGTTCAAACTCGCGGA
>MTMT01000089.1 GCA_002010195.1 Archaeoglobus sp. JdFR-32 | reverse complement strand
AACTCCTCATCCGACTCCGGCTGATAATGCCACTTTTCAAATTCTTCCTGCATTTCTTCGATGAGCTTGACAATTTTCTCGCCGAGAGGACTGAGCTTGTAGGCTTTTGAGCCTGTTGGGGTGTCATGGATTATAGTTATCTCAATGAGTCCGTTGTTGATCAGTTCTTTCAGTCCTTTGTGGAGATCACGAGGATAAAGCAGTGTAGATAAGTCACTCCACTTTTTTCTTCCTTCTTTTAAAGATAACAAGATTGTCAGGTTTGATTTTTTGCTTAGGAGTTTGAGTAACTTGTATATCTGATCCATTAATCTGTTTATCTTCTTGAAACTATATATTAGTGCGTATTATCAAAAGTGATAACAAAGTAATCATCAGCGATAACTTTAAATAGATTTAGTTATCAAAAATGATAAGTAGATTATCAGGAGGAGTAAGTATGAAACTGCAGGTTGTAGTTCCGGACAGGTGGAAGGATCTGATTGAGCAGGCAAAGAACATAGAGGGGTGGGAAAAAGAAACCGACTACATCCGAGAGCTCATAAAGAAAGACCTCGTTGCCAAGGGCTTGCTCGGAGTCAGGAACGGAGAGGAGAAAGAGGCTGTTGTGGTGGAGGGCTGAAGATGCAGGAGATGACACTTGAGGAGCTGAAGGAGCAGCTTAAGGCTTTGCCAAGGAGCGAGAGACTTCAGAGATTGAGAGGGTTGGTTTCTGCGGAGTGGAGGGTTGCGTGATGTGCGAGAGTTACATTTTCTGGTCATATTTGGTCGGGCTTCTGATTGGCGGACTTAGCGGTTATAAAATCGGGGTGTGGTCTAATGGTCAAAGCAGTAACTCTTAAGGAATACGTGGAACGCCATGAGATCATAATCCTGCAGTGCTCTTATTGCGGCAAAAAGCTCAGCGAGATGGACGTGGTGTGGCTCGGTTGCTGTCCTCTCTGTTCTGACTGCTACAGGAGGCTGATGAGATGAGCGATCTGATAACCGTTAGGAATGAAAAAGCGTACATCAATGGTCAGAAAGCTGAAGAGCTGGCTAAAGACCTATACGATATAGTTCTTAGCGGTGGGCTTGTTGATGGACAAATTGACGGTAAACCGGTAGAGATTAAGGCATGTCAGGAGTGGCACAGGAATGGAGGTAAGAGGTGCAGGGGCAGATTCACTCTGGAGAGAGAGCAGCATGAGTTTCTTGTTAAAAAAGATGGCTTGTATCTTTTCGTGGTTTTTACAGAGAACGGTGTAAAGTCCAAGCTTGTGAGAGCAGCAGAGATACAGTATAGGAGAAAGCTGGGCTGGCCGGCAATTTTCGGGGGACAGGGATGAGGTGCTGCAACTTTGACCCTTTTAACCCTTACCGTTGCCGGCTCCACAACCCGAAGAGATGCCGCTATTTTGACCCTGTCAGGGTGGAATGCTCGCAGCCCTGGAGAAGAGGGAGGGTTAAGCATGCTCCAGCAGTTCGTTGATTCTGGCTTTTGCCCATGCGGTGGTTTACTCGAGGAAACTGAGAGCGGGTGGGTATGCAGCAGGTGCGGGTGGAGCGTCCGATTGAGGTAATAGTGAGGGAGATTGAGAGGAGAAAGCGGATGATGCTTGTTGAGGTTATTGAGCTTGCTGAGGAGCTTACGGACAACAGGGGGAACGCTTTCGAACTTGCCAACAGGGCGATAATAAGGGTTGCTCAGAAGAGGAGGGTTGAAATTGGGTTTAGATGTTGATTTTTTGAAATATCTTGTTGCTAATGGCAGCTTGTTTGAGGCTGCTGTAGCTCTTGCTGTTCTGGATAAAATGACGGATGGGAAGGTTACGGAATTTGCTGAGAGGTATGTAAATGCTCCCTCCCCGTCAGGGGGCTGGCCGGTGCAAGTCCGGCAGGGGGCTAAAGCAAAGGTAAGGAGGTGATAAGATGGTGGAGAAGGAGAATAAAAAGGTTGAGGCTGGAAAGGAAGAGAAGAAGGAAGAAGGAGGGAACGGGAAGAGAAAGCCGATTGAGACTGTGAACCTGTTTACAAACAATGGGATGCTGAGCTTCAGCGTGTGGGAAGGTGGTTCTATCTCGGTGAGAGTTAGCAAAAGGGGAGACAACGACGATTATGTAAATGTCTGGCAGGGGAGAATTAGCCCGGTTGACTTTATTTCGCAGTTTGGAGACTTGAAGGCATTGGCAAAGACAGCACAGGAGGAACTCAAGAAAGTTCTGGGAGCAGAAATCTAAATTTTTATTTTTTAGAGCATGAAACGGGCTGTCTTCGCAACAACACCCTTCTTAGATCAGGAAGTTGAGTTTTTGGGCGAGGACGGCGAGGTTTACGTTTTAAAACCTGCTGAGGTTGTTGTAATTCCATATAATAATGCTCTCATTTTTGAGAAAGACAACGTTGGAAAGATTGTTGGAGTATACGGCGGGCAAAGAACGGACATCTCTAAGATAGGAGATTATGATCTGGTGAAGGAATGGGCTGAACAGGCTCTCCAAATGGAACTCAGTAAACCACCACAACAGCGCAACCCTGACCGCATAATAGAGCTTAAGAT
>MTMT01000010.1 GCA_002010195.1 Archaeoglobus sp. JdFR-32 | reverse complement strand
TTAAGAAAAACCGATGCTCCAGCATCTCTTGCTTGCTCTATCAGGCTCTGCACCCATTCTCGTTTTGGTGGCTTGTATGGATTTGTCTGGGCTCCAATTATCACCCAGTCTATTCCTTTGAGATCGTACTCAATAGGACCAAGAAGAGGCTCGAAACTTACAAACCTTACACCATTATGTTTTAGCAGGTTGTCAGTAATCCAAGCAATTCTCCAAGTTTTTGATTGATCCTCTACTGTTGTTCCAAGCCAGAGATTCGGTGGGAAGGTGTAAGTTATAGGAAAGAACGAAGAGATGTTGTTCGGTGCTTTCGTTAGGATTTGGAAGATGTGTTTTGGTGCTTTGTAGGTTTCATTACCAGAGCAGTTCCATATCACTCTGAAAATGCTATGAACCCATGATCTTTCTACCCAAGAGCCAAAAATTTCACCCATGCTACATACGAATATCTTACTCGTTTTCTTGATGTAGTAAGGTTCTTCCAATCGTTCAGGGTGGAAAGTCGGTTCGAATCCATTTGGAAACAGATTTCTGAATCGGTTTGCTGTCTTGCGGGCATAACAGTATGTGCAACCATGTTTACATCCCGTTATTGGGTTCCATGTGTAGTCTGTCCATTCAATCTTGGTGCGGTTCATTTAATCTCCTCCCGCAAACTCAGCCAAACTCTTTATCTTAACTCTACTCTCCGAAATAGCCTCGTCAACAGCCTTTCTTGCCAGTGCCTTTAAGAGATCATAAACAGCTGTTGATGGATACATCCTTGATGGTATTAGGAGCTTAACAAAATCCTCCGTGTAGATAATCCAGCCAATTTGAAAGTCTGCGAGGTGAAATAGGTCAATGTAATCAACGATAAGGTTTCTCGTTGCTATGTACATGTAATCAACATACTCTCTTCGTCGAATTGCTTGTAATATTACTTTCTTCATATCAGTTTCTTTGAACTCTACACCTATTAGTCGTTCAAATTTCCTTCCCGTATTTGTTTTCCACGATAGCTTTATGATTAGGTCAAACTCGATTCTCTCGTTGCCCTTTGTTAGGATGTGTCTTGGAAAAAGATCTTCCACAGTTTCGTAGTACTCACTTTCATGAAACCAAATCAGTTTTTTTGCTATCTCATATGCCATAACTTCCTCATAGTTGCCGTTTTCCTTTAGCCATTCTTTATATTCTTCGAGTTTCATTAGCTCCCTCCCAATCGGCATTTAATGGAGGAAACGGACACTTCGGCTTAGCTTCTGAATTATCGAAGTAAACGAGCCTGCACATCCGGAAGCATGCTGGATGCTTGCATTCGTAGACTCTCTTCTTAAGACCAAGTCTGAGCATCAGAATCAGTCCCCTCCTTAATCAACTCCACCAAGATGTTGTGTGCTGTTTTCAGTCTGTCGATGTACTTTTGCGACTTGAAGAGCATTGCCTGTTCGAGTGCTTTTCGAATGTAGAATTCTGCATCCCGCACATAGTCAAAGTAATCATACTCCATCTCTCCTCACCCCATAAACCAACCTCATCTTAGTTTTCGGGCTGAACAACCATGAGTGACATCTTCTGCAGATCGGTAGATTCCCAAGCCAGACGACTCTTTTTCCCCTGACTTTGCCACCACAGTATGTGCAAGTAAACCCGGATTTGTTGAGAACATCAGTGAGTAGATCCAGCATCCGCTTTTGTTCAGATGGTTGTAGAATGTGGAAGAGGCTTAGGATCCCTTTATACACGATGTCTGTGCTCACATTATGATTGTGAACACAAGCAGGATCCAGTCTGTGTTCACAATTGCGGTCCTTTATTGTGGTCACATCGAGCTCCTGAACTGTGTCCACATAGAGCTCCTGGAAGTTGTGAACACAATCACAGTCTTGAGACATCTCAATCATCCTCCCAATCAGGATCCTCAAAATCCTCATCTTCTGCCTTGTCACCCTCCTCATCTTCGGGGAAGAACAGAATTAGCATCTCTCCCTCTTTCTCCCTCTTTCTCCAGCCTTCTTCGACGATTTTACCCTTTGCCCTGTAAACCTCGAAGCTTTTTCCAATAAGGTGGTTGTAATCCGATGAGAGAACGATTCGAGGGCTGATGTACTCTTGACTGTTTAATTTTCTCTTGTGTTTTCCTACCTTCTTCTCTCTCGCCCACCAACCTTCTCCCTCAACATCCTTAATTGAGATTTTCATAAATATCCCCTTAATCCATCTAATCCAGCCCGCTTCCTATGACCTCAAACTCCTGTCTAAGTTTTCGCTGGTTCTCTTCCCTTAGGTAGCCTTGATGCCCTTGAAACATCTTTATGGCAATTAGCTGGTTGCCCTTCTTTCTGACTTCTGCATCAAACTCTACATGTGAGAAAACACGGATGAGAGCGAGAGCCTGATTGTAGGAGAGGTCGAGGTCAACATCCGTTGCTCTCACTAATAGATCTTTGGGTGTGAACTGTTCTGGCATGAGATCGTAAAGCTGTTTGACTTTGGAGAAAGGGAACTCGATCACATTACCATTTGGTTTGTAAGTTACCAGTATTTGATCGCCCTCTTTATCTATCGTGTATTCGTATTTAGATGTAGCATCCGTTACAGCCTTGAAATCACTCTCTTCGATTCTCGCCTCTCCATCTCCATCTCGGATCCGAAGGATAACAGCAACCTTCCCGTTTTCAGCAGTCACAAGCTCCTCAACTCTTCTGCCGTTGGCAATTGCGTCTGCGAAGAGGTAAAGGATCTCG
>MTMT01000051.1 GCA_002010195.1 Archaeoglobus sp. JdFR-32 | reverse complement strand
GAAATCATCATCAGATACAAACATGGCTGGTTCGAAATCGTTGATGATCTCTGCTACAACCTTCATCAGCTGTATAGCTTACCTCTTCTACAACTGAGAAGAGAGAGAGGAGATAGATGGGCTAAAGAGATTGAAAACAGTGTGAGGAGAGTTATAAGACGAAAGTGATTTAAAGTTTCCAATAAAAGAGTATCACATGCCAAAAGTGGTAGAGGCTATTTACGAGGACGGTGTTCTGAAACCTCTTAAAAAATTAAACTTAAAAGAAAAGAGCAGAGTGCTAATTAAGATTATCGACAGAGATGAACTTGACNAGCTTCTGAATTCAATGGTTATCGAGAAAATCGATAATATAGACTACAGAAAGCTGAAAGAGGCGTACTATGAATCCATCTGAGGTTTTTGTGGATTCTTCTATTTTGGTTGGTTTAAATCTCGGTGACGAGAAGGCGAAGAATTCAGTAAAAGCACTGGTAGAAGATGGAAACATACTGGTTATAAATCCGGTAGTGTACTCTGAAAGGTTTTACCTTGGGTCACTATCGTAAATCAATGCAGCAATTTAGTTTTTCCCCTCTATAAATTCTAAATTGAATGATCTTTTTCATGATGCATTTTTTTGGAGCCAAGTTTATTTATCCTCTACTCAACTAAGGCAACCAAGCCAAAAATTTAAGTATACTTTGTATTAGGATGTAATATATGAAAATGATGACAACATCAGTCAGACTGCCCAAAGAAATGATTGAGGAGATAGAAAGAATAAGCAAAGAAGAGGGAGTAGATAAGGGAACTCTGCTGCGTAAGCTCGTGGCAGAATCCCTTAATGAGTACAGAATTAAAAAAGCTCTGGAGTCGTACAGAGATGGTAGGATTTCGCTGTGGAAAGCTGCTGAAATAGCGGGAATCACCTACAGAGAGGCTTTGGAGGAGCTAAGAAAGAGAAACATTCCGTTCAGATACGACGTAGAAGATCTCAGAGCTGACGTTGAATGGGCTACAGAGTTATGATTAAAGTTAACGGTTACTGAGAATGGCAGCTGTTAGTAATGCTGGTCCTTTGATTCATCTGGCAAAAATTGACGAACTGAATTTACTCAAAGAGATTTTCAGTGAAATAATCATCTCCCAGACTGTGAAAATGGAAGTAGTGGATAGGGGAAAGGATAGAGGCATGCCCGATGCTTTTTTGGTAGACGGCGTTCAATGGATCAGAGTTGTCGATGATCCTTTTAACGCAAAGTCACTTGCCGAAAAAGTGGGAATTCATCACGGCGAAGCCTCCACGATAATGCTCGCCAAGTCTTTGAGNCTTCCAGTTCTGCTTGATGATTCAGATGCGAGGAGGTTTGCATCAGGATTAGGATTACAAGTTATCGGATCCGTGGGTATATTGATAAGATCAGTTAAAACCGGACTAATTTCAAAAGAGGATGGAATTGAAAACCTGGATAAACTTGCCCAAGTAATGTGGTTGAGTACAGACGTTTACATGAATGCGAGGAGGATTATGGAGAGTCTGTAAAGGGAAATCTTGTTCGCAACCATCTCTAGATATGAAAGTATTTGAAGCCTAGACCATACTGGATCGATTTGCGTATGCCCCCCTAAACTAGCATAATTTCTTTCTTCTTCGATAAAAAAGAAATAGACTGGGTCGAGAGAATAGCTCTTTCTTTTGGCCTCAGCATAGCTTTAGTAGCTATTCTTATTTTACTTCCGTTGATTTACCTGTTTTTTAAAGGGAAGGTAAGGAAATAGATGAATTTTCTTTTGAATGCAAAACCCTTCATACTCTCTTTCACTGGAGCTTGGTCATGAGAGAGTTCAGGAGTAAAAGATTGAAACAGTTAATCAATCCTTATACTCAGTCATTAACGGATTCTGGATAAATGAAACTGGTAATCTTGAAATAATCATAAGATACAAACCACAGGATTGGTTTGAGATCGTTGATGATCTCTGCCACTACTTCATTGGCTCTATAGGCTATCTTCTCTACGACTGAAGGAGATAGGAAGGAGATAAATGGACTTTAAGAGACGAAAGTGATTTAAAGCTTTGAAAACACCTTGTATATATGAGAACTGTTTCGATAGATGTACCAGATGAAATAAAAGTCCCGGAAAAAGATTTGGAGAAACTCATAAGGGTAGAATTGGCTTTAAGGCTTTACCAGAAGGGATACGTGTCATTGGGACAGGCAAGGAGAATCTCTAATTTATCAAAATGGGAGTTTTTAGAATTGCTGTCAAAAGAAAAAATACCTGTAAATTACGATGAAAATGAACTTAAAAGGGACTTGAAAGTGATTGAGCAGTTATGAAAGTTGTTTCCAACTCTACATGCATAATTGCATTGCTGAGGATCGGGAAATTAACCCTTCTAAAAGACCTTTTCAATAGAATTTTCAGAGGAAGTTTACAAGGAGATTTATGTGGATGGAAAAGAGGGTTTTATAGAATTTGAGGGGGCAGATTTCTTTGAAGTGAGGAAAATAAAAAATAAGTGATTTTTTAACTTGTTAAGAGGATTGATAGACGACGGTGAGGCAGCCAGTATAATTTTAGCTTTAGAGGAGAATGCAAGTTTAATAATACTGGATGATAAGGATGCAAGAAAAATTGCTGAGAATCTTGGTCTGAAGGTAACGGGAACTGTAGGAATACTTTTATTGGCTAAGAAAAAAGGAGTCGTTAAAGAAATAAAACCTATTATAGAGGAAATGAAAATGGGTGGGTTTTATCTAAGCGATAGCATTATAAAAATTGTTTTAAAGGAGGCTGATGAGTTTTGAAATATATGTAGACTTACTACTTCAGTTTTATTCAGCGGTAAATGTCTCAAAGTCAATGCCACTTTCATGCTCTTTTGCCAAAACTTTCGATCCATTATGGAAAGCCAGAATATACAAGAACGGTAAGGAGATTGAAACGGTAAAATCCACCCCTATATATTCAGTAATAAACGGCTTCTGGATAAATGAAATTGAAAGTCTCTGCTACAACCTTCATCAGCTGTATAGCTTACCTCTTCTACGACTGGAGAAGGGAAAGAGGAGATGAATGGACTGAAAGGTAGAAAAAGAACTTAGAAAATTAACCAGAACAATCAGACAAAGATTTTAAATCTTGAACTAAAAGAAAATAAGTTAGCGGTAAGTTGGAGGTGATATTTAATGATTGAAATAGATCCTGAAATTGCAGGTGGAAAGCCTGTCATCAAAGGGACAAGAATCACAGTCAAATTAATCTTAGAACTCCTAGCTAATGGATGGAGTATTAAAGATATCACAGAAGAATATGATCTCACTGAAGAGCAGGTAAAATCCGCAATTAAATACGCCGAATATCTAACGGAAAAGGTAAGAGTGGTCAGAATATGAAGTTTCTTTTAGATGAGAATGTTCCCAAAAGCATCCACACAGAAATGCTGAAAAGAGGTTATGATGTCACCCATATTTTGTTTTTGATAAAGAGGTTTAACAGACAAGGCGATAATTGAAATTGCAAACAGTGAAAATAGGATTATAGTAACCCAGGATGAGGACTTCATCCAACTTTCTAAATTTATTGAAACAGGAGTTATTCTGATTAGAAAGAAATTCAAGAGAGATGAAATTGCTGAGTTAGTCAGTATGATTGAAAAGATAATTACTTTAAAAGGGAAAATCATAATTTTAAGAGAGAGCTATGTAGAAATTCTTGAGTAAAATATTTTTGTAATAATAAAACAATCAAACTCAGAAAGTTGACTATATAACTAAGCCTTCTCTAATCTTTTTCTCAAAGCCTACAATCTACGGTAAGCCAGAGTATACAAAGAGCAAAAAGGTTGAAACAGCCAAATCAATCCTTACTCGCCATAAACTGCTTGAATTACGAAACAGGCGATATAGAAATCATCATCAGATACAAACATGGCTGGTTNGANATNGNACTGATGNNNTCNGCTANAACNTTNATNNGCTGTATAGCTTACCTCTTCTACAACTGAGAAGAGAGAAAGGAGTTGAATGGACTTTGAGGNTTAAGGATAAAGCTAAGAAGCTCTGGCAGAAACTATTTTAAAATCTAAAACCAAATTAAAACCATGCCAAAAGTGATAGAAGTTATTTACGAGAATGGAGTTTTCAAACCTCTTGAAAAGGTTGAGCTAAAAGAGGGTAAGAAAGTGAGGATAGAGATTAAAGAAAATTTAGTAGAGAGACTTAAGAATTACAGGACAAAAGTTGACAGAGACGTTCTAAAAGAATTCATCGAGGAGAGAAGATAGAATGCCCGTAGTGGTNGATACATCNGTATTCATAGACCTTATACTCGAATACGATGAAAACAGGACGCAAAAAGCCGAAAAAACACTTATGCTAATTCAAGAGAGATCATTAAAAATTGTAAATCCTATTATATTTAAAGTGGAGATTGCAGGAGTTCTCTCGAGAAATTTGCCCGAGAGTAGAGTGGAATTAATCGTAAAAGACATTTTACACGATGTAGAGCTAATACACAATCCAGATGAATTTGCATTTGAAATTGCAATGAGGACTGGCTCAAGAGCTGTTGATGCTTACTTCATTGCGACCGTAAAGCTGACCGATTCAATTTTGATAACAAACGATAGGGTTATGACAAATAATGCAAGGAAGACAGGGGTAGAAGCCTATTACTTAGTTGAAGAGTTCGATAATGCTGTGAGGAGATTGAAGACTTATCAGCCATTATGATTCTTTAAGTTCCTCCTCGTTATTCGAGCAATTTCAGTTCTTATTTAAATTCTCATTTAAATAAAACCTATTACATTTGTATCTCTGTGGATATACCTTTTGATATCTAAAGTCTACAGAATATAAACCTCCGAGCGATGATGCAACGCTTGATGTTATCTGCTTCTACTCAACCGGAAACGATCTCATACGAAAAATCAACCCCTTGGAAAGTCAAAGTTCAAGCTAAAAAGCCTTTTATGCTCTCTTTTGCTGAAGCATATCCTCTGTGGAAAGCCGAAATATACCTCTCTTACGACCGGAAAAAGGAGAAAGAAGATGAATGAGATAAAATAGAAGGGAGAATCAAGAAGTCTATCAGAAACTAATTCTAATAGGGTCCTTGCAGAATCAGCAATCTAATCTCTTTTCCTACACTCTCATATTCCCAACAAACAACCATCCAAACTTCCCATCCAAAGAGACACTGAATAATCATTCCCACAAGGAAACAAACCGACATAAAACTGAAAAGATTATGTAAGAGGAGGCATAAGCCTCCTCTGGTGGTTTAAATGCAAATCCCCTTAGTAGCTGCCTCCTCTTTAGACATTTTACCCTTTTTTACAGCCTTTAGGTATTTTA